>NZ_JAFKPJ010000037.1:0-10631 GCF_019633765.1 Bacteroides sp. 11BF | reverse complement strand
ATCATTTCATCATGCCATGTTTGCCCATCAGTGCCGGAACTCCGAAAAGTACGGTATCAATTTCTTTCCAGACTATAAAACAAAGACCGAGAGTTTTACCTCCCGGTCTTTGTTAATAGAAATCTCTCTTTTTAATATTCATCATTTGTGATAAATATTTCTACTCTCCTATTTTTAGCACGTCCAGCTTCACTTGTATTGTCTGCAATGGGTTCGCTATATCCTTTTCCATCTTCTGTTATGTTGTTTGTTTCTATACCAGCGGTTCTAAGGTAATTTCCTACTGCTGCTGCTCTATTTTTAGAAAGTATGATATTGTATTGTTTTTCTCCTATATTGTCAGTATGCCCAATTATTTTAATCTTAGTATTGGGTATTTCAGTAATGATATTACATAAGTCAGAAAGCATTTTTTGAGCTTCTTCATTTAATTCATATGAATCAAATTTGAATAGGATTTCACTTTGAGCTGTTGCTTTAAACTGTTCTTTTCCATTTTTATCTTTATAGCTGGAGATTGATAAGCCATCAATAGCTTTTAGTTTATTTCTTCTAGCTTCTATCTTTTCTTGGATAGCTTTATCTCTTTCTTCTTTAACTAATTTTGCACTTCCACCAACTATTGAAGCGGTTGAATAGTTACTATTATTTTCTATCATGTCTTTTTCTTTGTCGCTTAGTTCAGCGTTACTGAAAGTTATCATATGCGTTGAAGTACATGCGGTAAAAAATGTAACAACGAAGGCTGCTAGTATAATTATTTTCTTTTTCATGATTATCTTATTGCTATAATAGGTCTGATTTTAAATGAATTTCTTTTGCTTGTACTGGTTGCTCTTCCTTTTGTTAATGAAGAAATTAGTGCAAACACTTTAGGAGTATCTTTTCCTGCTCCATCTTCTGTAGAACTCCAGTACCAACCATCAAAGTGCGTTCCTCCAATGATTGAGAAAGAAGAATATACCTTTTCAAGATTATTAGAGATTGCTTTGTTTTGTGCGATAGAGCCAATAAACCAACCTGTAACACCTTTTGGTGCGTATTCTATAGCTTTTTGAGCTGCTGGATAAGCTAAACTATCTTTTATAGCAAAGTTCATTATTGCGGCAGTATTAGCTGCTCCATCAAAGCTGTTTTCATCTTCCGAAACATTAGCTATATCCTCGTCTGTATCTATTAAAGGATTTTCTTCTAAATCTTCTAATGAAACGGCATAAGCGGTTTCTTTTATATCAGGATTATTCCCATCATTACACCAAAATACAACTCCAATGGCTTCTTTTTCATTGGGTGAAAAAAGTGAGGGATGCACTATACTTCCATCACTACATAAGATACTACCCGGCTGTAATGATGTGTCTATAATATCTTCGTGTTTTGTACATGATGATATTACCCCTATAATGGATAATAGAATTATATATATTTTTTTCATACTTAATTATTTATTGGAAATTTGACACCTACTAATAATCCATTTCGGAAATGGTCACGTGTCCAAAAGACAAAATCATTTTTTTGCATTACAAAGACTTGCATTCCATTTCTAAATGAATAGCTATATTCTAAACCTATATCAATGGAAGCCTGAAACCCTTTTCTGTTAGCTCCTAAATCTGCTCCAAACCGCCATCTTAAATTACTGTTTTTGCCTCGTGAGATTGTAGGTTTATATGCTGCACCTATGCCGAATGTTTTATAGCTCCAGAAACTATCAGAGCATACCTTATTACATACCGGGCATTTATCATATGCTGTAGCTAAATCAATATATAGTTCATAAGCATTGTGATATTTACCTTCAAACTCCAGCCCTACAACTGCATTGACGGTATTTTTCCATTGCCAACCTCCTGAAATATTAAAAAACTTATCACCATCACCAGCCATTGACTTTAGGGAAAAAAATAAGGTGATAACAAGAAATGCTATTCTTTTCATAATCGTAAAATTTTATTCAGTAAAAGCATCTGCATGAAGAATGTCTGCATAATCAATTCTTAATGTTATAGTACGTCCTGAAATCTGTTTTTCAGATATTTCTATGGTAAGAACTTTTTCGTCTGGGAAAGTAAATTTTTCAAAGACAAAAATATTTCGATAGTTCTTCTTGAAAACAAGATTCTTATTAACTTGCATCAATGGAAGTATTTCTATAGATTGAAAATTAGTAGCCTTTGTTTGTTTTTTATCTTCTATTTTGAAGCGTATTTGGTCTATATCATATCGTATTTTTGTTTTATTAATCATAGAAATATCAATAAAGAAATACTTATCTAATGTGTAGATATTGTTTAGTACAATTTTCATTAGGTTACTTTTACTGGAAACATCATAGAATTTATTTTTTGAAATAAACATTCTATGTGCGTAATCATACATTTGTGCTTTGGTTAAGTTCACTTCTGGATTCATATAGCTACGTAAATCAGCATAAGGGATATTAAAGCGAGTGTATGCTTTTGCTAAATCGCTACTATATACTAGCATATATTGTACGAAAAATCTTTCTGTAACAATGGTGATAACTCCACTAGCTCCTTCTTTTGTGGGCTTTATTCTAAGAGAGTTACCAGTAGGAATATCGCCAACAATATCATTGACTGATATATCAACATATTTTATATCTTCCATAGCTATAAAATGCGTTGAAACATCTTTGTTGACGTATATAACCTTTAGTTCTTCTGGGTTTTCACCTGCAAGCTCGATGTTTTCTCCAATAGGGGTGTTCTGTGCATTTCCTGTAATAACAGAAACCATTGTGCATAATGCAATAAAAATCTTTCTCATATTATTGTTCTTTATCTTTGTTGTTTACTAAAAAAACTTGTGTGTTATATTTTAATTTGGCTTTGTTTTTTTTGATGTTTTTGGAAAGAGCTTGGGTTGTACTACGGTAAGCATCTTGTAAAGCACCTAAAGCGAATTGTTCTACTCCTTCTGATTGGCTGTTCATTTGTATAGTTTGGCTTCCTATTTGTGCTCCAACATCTTTACTCAAATCTCTAAAAGCTGATGAAGGAACAAAGAAACCTTCTTGTCCGTCATTATCATATACAGATAAATCTACTTTCATTTGTCTGCCATCAACCATTATAGAGGAAATATTAATGTGTACTCTTTGAGCTTTAAAGCCAGATACATTCCCATATAGGTAAGTGCCTTTAGTTAAAAGAGCGTCATTAATCATTATATCATCTAGAAGCCGTATGCGTACTCGGCTACCATCTGTTACTTTTAAAGTTTCATCTAATATAGCTGTGATTAGTGAAGTTTTTTGTTCTTTCCCTACAGTATTAAAATATACTTCTGCGGGATTTTTCGCTTTTACAACTTCTATAGCCTTTTCTTTTGGCTTTTCATCTTGTTTTTTTTGAGGTGTTCTAGGACGTGGATTTTGTAATGAATCTATATAAGCCATTTGCATTTTAAAAAGCTCCATTTCTTCTTGCATCTTGGATTTTTCAGGAGCTTTCCTAGTTTCTGTTTGACTTGATTCATCTATAGTAGGAAATCCTTTTATTTGTTGTTCCAATTCCTTTTCTCGGATTCTAGAAGCTTGATTTAAACTGTCAATTTGCCTTATTTCATCATTGGAGTAAAGAGAACCAGAACTTTCAATTTCGCTAACTTCTTCTTCTTTATCTATGGTTTGTATTGATGAATAATCAGAAGATTTATTGAAAGCTCCTTTGAGTGATTCAAATTTACTTTTTATCTCTCTTTTTTCTAAATTAGCATCAGGAATATCAAGATTTAATTCTTCCGTTTCTACTAATGTAGTTTCTTCTGCTGGGGCAGAGTTTATCATATCCTTAACTAGCCATCCTATCCCTAGAATAAAAGGTAGGATGAGTATCGGAATGATGTACTTAGGCTTTTTAATATCAATCTGTTTCATACGCTATTTATTTAATTTATTGTATAAATTTTTTATTCGTATTGTGTCTTCTGGAGTTAATTTCCCATTTTTTCTTAGCTCATTAATTTCATTTTGCATTTTAATCACTTCTAACAAGTCGTGAACTCCTACTTGTTTTTTTTGTAGGGTACTATCAATGTTAATTTGTACTTTGCTTTTTTCTTCGTTGAAAACTTGCATTGGCTTTCTTTCTGGACGCATTACTAATGATAGAATTGTGACGAAAGAAAGGAATGAAATCGTAATTCCAAACATAGCTTTACGGTGTATATCAGCCCACGCCAATAAGCGTTCACAAGCGTTATTAACTCCGAACTTTTGAAATATTTTAGTAAGAAGAACAACTGTAGCTTGCTCGGCTTTAGTCTTGATACTTTCTTTTCTATCATTCTTTTTATGTTTAAACAGTTTCATTAGAAATTCTTTTTTACTTTATAATCTAGGTCTTTGTTTAGTATCGTTTTCCAATCTGTGATAATAAGTCCATGAGGATTGTTTTCAGTGCGTGGAATTTGTCTTAATTTCCCTGTAGTTACAAGTTGCCTTTTTAGAATAGAGGTTTCTCGCTCTATACGTTGGATGCCATAGTACTCAAAAGATAGGTTGTTCATGTCCACCTTGATACTATCTGTCATAATTGTTACTGTTGCAGAACTCGCTAATATGGTGTTGAAATATCCTTTTTCTTTTAAATTATTATATTGTTTTAATCCGCTATCATCAATTAGATACATGGCTTTTTCCATGTTGTATTTTATAAATTCATCGTCTGGTGGTAATGTGAAAAATAAAGTGTGGAATAGATTTATGTGGCTCTTACATTCGACTTCCAAGTTGACTTCTGTACCAGTTTGTTTTACTAGTACAGGGACATCATTATCCAAAACATATATTTTTTTTCTTTCAGCTTTTACTAAAGAGAAACAAAAGGCTAGTACCATACCTGAAATAACTATACTAGTTGCAAAACAGCCAATGGATAAAATTCCGGCTAATTTGATTTTATTTTCTAAGTTTTTAATAATCATGATTATGTGAATTTAAAATTTAATGAATCTTTTTACATAGCTGCACTGGCTCCACCTGTAGCCGGAGCTGCTACAGCTTTGGTTGCGATGGCTGCTCCTCCAACCATGCCTCCTACTGCTTGCCCTACTCCAGTTGTACTTACAATCCATGTAGAAACAAAAGGTATTGTAAGCATGGCAAATGCTCCAAGTAATGCTGTAAGAAGGAAGCTATTGACACCTCCAGAGGTCATTCCGACATACATGACAAATGCAGCTTCATTTCTAAGCGCATATTCTAAAATTTCAATTTCTCTTTCTATCCCATATTGCATTACTACTAAAGAAATTGATAATACTATATATGCAATACATGAATATAAACTAACACTGACAAAACGAGCTATCCATTGTATATAAGCATCCCGAAATGCCGGTAAAACAGAGAATGCAAAAGCTAGTGGACCAAGAATAACTAATATTCCTGTGAATATGATTTGTAGGAAAAAGACAAAATAGGTACATACTTGCCAAAAAGTAACGACAATAAATTCAATGATATTAAACATTATCATTTTAACCTTAGCGACTACATATACATATAATCCAGCTATCTTGTCTCCAATAGCTGAGAAGTCTATACTAAAATCATACCATTTCTTATCCTTAACTTCATTTTCGGCTCTTTCAACTTCTAATGAAGTATGTAATAACTCTACAGCTACGCTATCAATGAGTGCATATCTATTACGAGAAAGTAATTCTACTTCTTCTATCTGATTCGTAAACATAGCCTTGCTTCGTGCTGTTAATAACTCTCCGGGATAACTGATTAGATTAATAAAGGGAATCCAGAACATAAGAACCAATCCCAGTGCGAATGGACGCAATAACGGGATAATCTCTAATTTTTTATCTCCACTCATCATTTTGAAGCTTTCTACTCCAAAATATAACAACATAAAGATTGCTGCCAATGCTTGTGCATCCGCAATAAATTCTCCGAATAGAACAGTTGTTTTATCTCTTAGTCCATCAAATAATTCAAATAAGAATTTATCTATTAACTCATTCATGGCTCATTATTGTTTTATTTATATTATTCAATCTTGTTATTAATGAAAGAACCTCTATTAGTTCTTTATCAAAATCTAAATAGGCTTCCCTTTTTTTAGAGTTACTCATATGTGAATCATGGATTATATCTATGTTCTTTTTTATTCTAGTAACTTCATCAGTTATAACTTCAACATGTTCTTTATTACCGCCATTAGAAGAATATTCGACAAGTTTTTTATTTATATCATTAAGAATATCATTTCTACGATTTTTAGTTAAAGTATATTGATAATCAATTTCTTTATCTCCAAATTTGAAGAGTTCCTGTCTATATATGGTATCAACATTATACCCTTCTTTTTCTGTTTCTGATTTATTGTACTCTACGGCTGCCATCATGGGAATTTCTTGTAACTGGAAATTACGTCTATCTTCCTTCCCGTATTTGTCGTGTAACCCTAAGCCCGGCAAAGGAATTTTAATACCCAAAACCTTTTTATACCATATCCAGTAATGATACCATTCTGGTTGTAGTCGTACTCTATCCATAAATTCCATATTATTAAGCACGCTCCATTTCCCTTTATCCTTTACAGGCATTTGGGAATAGATATTAGAAGTACCAATAATCAACATTAGGGAAAAAAATAAAAGCACTCTTTTCATATTATCTTTTAGGTTTTACTTTATAATTCTGTAATAAATCATCAACTAATTTTGAACGATTATCTTTGTATTTAAATACCCCCGGAGCTAATGTTTGTAATACTCCATTTCTTTTTGCTGTTTTCATCTGTCGGCATACAGCGTATGCTATACCTCTCATGTTTCTTAGTTCATTAATAACATACTTAAGCAAGTCTATTCTTTGCTTATTATCCATAAGGTTTACATCTGTCCCGACAATAGCGACCTGATAAATGTATTGTGTCAAATCCGCAGTGCGATTAACTAATTCTAGCTCTGTTTTTGCTGACACCAATAATAAAGCCGGGTCACCTACAGCAAGTTCAACCATTTGTTTTTGATATTTACCAATATCTGCTGCAATATCAGTGCAGTAGATAATATCTTTTCCTGTTTTTATGATGGCTTCTACAGATTTTAGGCTATTATAAAATTTGCTTTGGAAAAATTCAATCTGAACCATTTTTTCACTGATTTGTTTTTGTATAAGGCTTATTTGAGCTTCATTCTCTTTCACTTTAGAGAAAGAAGTATGTTGCACCTTATGATTAGCTATAAGTGTTTCCATACAGGTTATATCCAAGACTGCCTTTTGCGAATATGCAACTTGGGTTAAAGTAGATGCTACCACTAAAATAAATAGGATTTTCTTCATGATATTATCTTTAACGGTTTGTAATCCATTTGTATTTATCTAGGATATACTTATATAATGGTTGTTCCCCTATGATGTTAAGTATATCTTTTAGGCTTCCATCATCGGAGTGATACCCTAGTACCTTATTGACTTGTAAAACCCAATCCATATTTTTTAATTTGGAAGATTTTAGGTCTATTATAAAATTATCCAATCCTGTTTGGAAACTACCATAAATGATATGATAATATCCAACAGCATCTTTTTCAATTCGTTCTGTAGTAAATGTGAAATATTCGTGTAGAGAAACCTCTACTCCAAATACATTTCCATAATTTCCTCTTTTTATAAATACTTCATTAAACCGATTACGGTTTTCTTTATTGGGAAGTTGATTTATGGTAAATATTTGCTTTTGATTTACTTCCGTTAGGGATAAAAGATTTGCTATTTCTTGATATTTGTCTATAAATTTACTTTGGTCTAATAGGCATATAATATCGGAGTTGCTGATTATAGAGTTTTTGACTACAGGATTACTAATTATGTCCTCCAGTTCTTGAGTAACAACCATTGCCATACCCCAAAATTTACGAACTGTTTTATACAAATAGAGTATATAGCCAGCCATCATAGGGCTAGCTATGGCTTTCCATGCTTCTTCAATTATTAATGCCTTTCTGTTCTTTTTTAATCTCATTTTTTGAATAAAAACGTCCATAATAATTAAGGTTACTATTGGAAATAATTCAGGGTCATCTTTAATTGCATCAATTTCAAAAACTATAAAGGGTTCTTCAAAAAGGGAAGTGTCAAAATCCTCATTAAGAGTTTTTTCTAACTGCCCTCCTTTATAGAATTTTTTTAATAGAAACTTATAGTTAGTAATATCAAAATCAATTTTGTTCTCTTTGCAAATGATAGGTATAATGCGTAGGGAAAATTCGTAGAAAGAGTTAAAAGATAAGCTTTCAACTTTTATTTCTTTCAATATATCTTCCTTCTTCTGGATTCGTCTTTCTATTATAGAAAGTAATCTAGTTTCAGGATTATCAAGCTCTTGGCGTGTAAAGCCTTTTTCGATGAGAATGTTTTGTATCGCTTTTTCTGCGTTGGTTTTTTCTCCGCCTTCTCCTTTTTCTACTAGTTGCTGTAATTTCTCTATTTTTTCGGAAAGTATCTTGCGTTCTTCTTTTTCCCTTTCGTTTTCAAATTCTTCTTCATTGACTTGAAATTCAAGTAGTAAATTTTCACGTATGGCTTCTTTTTCCGCATCTGAATAACCATTAAAGGGATGAAAGTAGAAAGAATAGTATTTTTCTATGGTAATATCCATAATTTCTTCTTCTTGCTTTTTGACCTCACCATTTGCACCTTTCCATATCAGGAAAATTAATGATTTAAGAAAGTTTTTCTTTTCTACATTATACTCTTCTTCAGTAATTCGGAAAGGATTCATAGATATAGGCTTGCTTTCAGAATAAGTAATGTATTTGCCATGATAGTATTCGCACATTCCTGAATAACTATGCCCTGTATCTACCAATACAATATCAGTGTTATCTAAAACCCATTGTCTTACTTTGGAGTTGACATAGAAAGACTTACCAGAACCACTTGGACCTAAAACAAAGAAGTTGGAGTTATTTGTATATTTTTTCTCACCTTCTTTCCCGGACATATCTATTCCAACAGGCAATCCTTGTCTGTCAGTAAAATAAGTGAGAAAAGGGCTGTTTTCTGTTACTTGTAATTTTTCCTTGAACAAAAGACAAATTGCAGCATCGGAAGTTGTTAGAAATTTGTCATAACTGTTTAGGTTGATTGCGTTTCCTGGCAGTGCACATTCGAATAATTCTAATTGGTTGAAGCATTGTTTATTAATAATAATGCCACAATCAAAAAGAGATGTTTCAACATAGTTGATAGCCTTACTAATATCATCAAGACCAGCAAGAATGATATTATAATGTGCATATACAAGCATTTGCCCTTCTCTGGCAATATCCGACTGCACTCGTTCTATGTCTTCTACACATAAATCATTTGCAGGGTCAGGCATTCCTTTATGTTTTTTCTTTTTGCCTTCTAATTTGTTTGCTTCGTTTCGTTGGTCTGGAATATTTATTACTTGATTATAGATAATTGTGTCTATACTTGGTGTATCATGCAAAAAAGAGAGTAAGTCAACAGGAAATCTTAGCCCAATATTGACCTCTTTATATGGTTTTATAATAGAAGGAAAATTAACTTCGTCAATATCTACAAGAGAAATGCACTGTACGTTTTTTTCCCCAATTATAAGATTTTCTTCTCTTGCTTTGATATTTTTTAGGCTTACTGTTTGCTGATTGAAATTGATAGATAGAAATCTTTTTATATATATTTCTATTTCATTTTCATTTAATAGTTTAGCTCTTATTCCTCTATTAGCGAATAGTCCTAATACTTTTGTGATGTTTCTAATAAAAGTATCAAACCTTCGAGGGTCAAAAGAAAAGAATTTAGACCTTTCTACTTCTCCTGTAATAACAAGATAAGTAGAAATATCAGTATATATTCGTCCTTTAAAATGTTCAAAATAACGATTTGATAAATAGTCGTTCTTCCTATTCTGGGGTGGTAAAAATGATTTTTTACATAGAATATCCTGTTTTTGTATTGTATATCCAGTTCCTAATACTTTGAGGATATTAGTAAATAAGTGGTGAAAATCATAGTAAGCATCCATATCTGCTGAATACTGTATTATAGGATTTTCACATTTAATGATAACAGAATAGTCGCCCCTTCGGTTATAAAATATAGGAGTATTGTCTATTGTTTCAATACCAATATAAGGAGCTTCAAATTCACTTTTCTTTTTCATAAGCTTTATTTTTTTCTATCTCTTATAAAAGTGCGTGATACTATATATATGCCTTTTCGTTTATCTTTCCTGTGAAGCCCTTTTCTTTGTAATTGCGATGTTATTCCTAACCCTCCAAACATAACTATTACAAGAGTTATACCTCCCCACATAAAAGAAGCTAGAGTAGAAACAATAGCACATAAAAGTAAAGCACTAATAATACAAGCTCCACCGATATATATGAACTTGCCTTTAAATCCTTTGAAAATAAGGGGCTTTTGTAGCCCCTTATATACATTGTAACTTGGATACTCTTTCGACATATTAGATTCCGAAGAATGCTTTTACGACAACACCTGATACAACCAGAAAGATACATGACCCCATCCAGCCCATAACAGCCTTTTGTACATCTTGGTCACCAGAGTTCCATTTTAAATAAACTCGCACTGCTCCAACTAATCC
>NZ_JAFKPJ010000036.1:0-10963 GCF_019633765.1 Bacteroides sp. 11BF | reverse complement strand
CTCTCATTCTTTTCTTTATTAATTTAGGTTTAAAATTTGATGTTTGGTATAAGTTCTAAACGAACTTGGGCAGAAGAGATGTAAAACCAGTTATTACCTGAATGGTTATAAATGAGGAAATTGCAGTTCTGAATATTATAAATTGGGACATAAAAAAGCCCGTTCATGGTAATACATGAACGGGCTTTAACCCTCAATAAATAATGTGTGTTAAATTAATATCCCGGATTCTGATCGTTTTTCAACAATGGATTCAAGTCAATTGCACCTTGAGGTATAGGCATAAGCATCAAACGCTCATCCCAAACTTTGTTGATTACAACATATCCGTTTGGAGCATAAGAAGGACCATTCATAGCCTTGCTGCAATAGTCGTTTCCATAGCGGCGTATATCATCAAAACGATGGCCTTCTGCCGCTAATTCAATACGCCGTTCATTACGTACAAAAGCCAGAGCTTCTTCTTTAGAAGGCATGGAAGTCGGTACATCCGGCATACCACAACGATCGCGCAGGTCATTCAATGCTTTCTGTACTTCTGTATCCCATCCGGAGTTCTGGATACGTGCTTCTGCGTATGTCAGCAATACTTCAGCATAGCGAATCACCGGATAATCTTCTTCAGCAGTCCAAGTATCATAAGGATCGAGAGTAACCATTTTACGATAAAAATATCCCGTCCATGATTCATTACCATCTTTATTTATCAGATCCGGATCCCAACGGAAATAGAATGTGCCTTTAACAGTTTCATGCCATCCTTTGAAAGGGAACATCATAGATACATATAAACGACTGTCACGATTGCGGAATTCTTTCATATAGTCGTATTTCATAATATCCGTTTGCGGAACTTTTTCAATGAATTGAGATTGGCTCATATCTTTAAAGTCTTTCCATATTTCGGCATAACGTTCTTTACGCTGTTCCATAGTGATGTCATTACGCATTGTTTTACCATCCACATCCCAGTATGCGTCAATTAAGTCCTGCATCGGTTCATAAGAACAGTATCCGTCGTATTGAGAGAATGATTTGGGTATGAAATATGTATATCTTGTCCAATCATAGTTGTTTGCATCAGCCATGTACTCACGTGTTACAATATACTCCGGATTGGCGGGAGATGCGTTACCTTTGTGCCACAATGATTCATAACTGAACATACCTTTCACGAATTTATCTTTATCAATACCTTTGGCTGCATAATCAATATAAGCATCCATTTCGTTGGCTTCTTTTTGTTGCGCTGTGGTGAGTGACGACACACGGAACAGAGAATGATGTCCTTCAGAAATGATTTTTCCGGCAGATGACTCTGCTTCGGCGTAATTTCCAAAATACAAGGCGGCACGTGCACGAAGGGCCAGAGCACCGGCACGAGTGATACGTCCTGTTTCATACATGTAGCTACCGTTATAACTATCAGGAAGGATTTCCGCTATTTCTGCCAATTCGTCAAGAATGAACTTCCGGACAGTTTCCACTTCGTCACGTTTAACATTCGGTGCGTCATAAGCTAAAACGTCCGTAATTACCGGAACTTTTCCAAATTTCGTGGTCAAATCAAGATAACTTAAAGCGCGGAAAAAACGTGCTTCTGCCTTCATGCGTGTTTTTAGTTCATCACTGACTGCACATTTATCTACATTAGCAATAAAGTTATTCACTACACGAACGGTACCAAAATAGTAGCTTCCATATCCATTGGCTGTACTTATACCGTTTTGTTGTACCATTTCGAAGTTTCCTTCCCAAGGTTTGTGGCTATGTGCATTATCTGTACACAATTCATCCCAAATGTCTACACCATCCAATGTAGAATAGCAGGTATTTAAAGCATACCATGCATCTTTTTCCGTTTGCCAAAAGTTTTCTGCTGCAATGTCAGCAGGTGGAACCACATCTAAATCGCAGGCTGTTAACGCTCCTGTGAGACATAATCCCAATGCAATTTTTCTTATATTGTTTTTCATTGTGAATTCTATTTTTTAATGAATGATTTTAGAATGATATGTTTACACCAAATGCTACCGATTTGGTTCCCAGCGTATAAATCACACCACCGGCTGTTTCCGGATCAAAGTCTTCCATCTTTTTATCAGCACGTACTGTGAACAGGTTTTCTCCTGTTACATATACCTTCAATGACTGCAATCCCCAGCTCTTCACTGTGGCAGATGGTACCGTATATCCCAATGACAAAGTCTTGAAACGGAAATAGTCCGAGTCAAACAAATGATAATCACTGAAATTACGATTATAAGTTGTGTGTACACTACTTGCCGAGTAGAGACGAGGATAAGCAGCATATGGATTTGGATTCTCTTCTGTCCATCTCTTCAGATGGTATTTTCTTGGGTTATCCTGACCATGGTAGAATGGGTGAACACCATATACGTCAAATGCTACCTTAGTTCCACTGATTCCTTGTCCAAACATACTGAATTCAAAACCTTTATATTGTAGACTTAAGTTTACACCATATGTAAAGTCGGGCACATCTTTACCAAGAATAGTACGATCTTCGTCTGTGATCTCCTGTTTGTACTCGATGTCACGTTGAGGAACAAATTTAACATCACCTGCATTAGGTACTACTCCACTTAATGTGTAGTAATGCCCGGCATCAATATCAGCTTGAGTATACAGTCCGTCTGTTTTAAATCCATAGAAAGAACCGATTGATTCCCCTTTTTTCAGGATATATTTCACGATATAACTGCTGGTCTGAATAATATTGTCCGAACCGCCTAAGTTGGTAATTTTATTTTTATTGGTAGCAATGTTAGCTCCGATGCTGTAGTTAACAGCTCCAATCTTGTTACGGTGATTCAAGGCTAATTCGAAACCTGTGTTTTTCACTTTACCAATGTTTTGTGAAGGTGCAGCTGTGATACCGGTTTCTGTAGGTACATTATATCCCAACAAAATATCACTTGTGTTTTTGATATAGTAATCAGCTGTTACACCCAGAAGTCCATTGAAAATGTCGAAGTCCAAACCAATATCAGTTAAAGCAACTTTTTCCCAACCGAGCGTTTCATTAGCAGGTTTGGATTCACCGATACCGATTACGGGCGAATCACTGAAATTATAATGGTTTCCACTGCTGTAATTCTGAAAATAATCATAATTCCCTACATTGTTTATATTACCAAGAGTACCATAAGAAGCTCTGATTTTCAGATTATTGATCCACTTGATGTCTTTCATGAAGCCTTCTTCATTCATTCTCCATCCAGCCGAGAATGAAGGAAAATATCCCCAACGGTGATCTTTGTGGAAACGTGAAGATGCATCTGCACGCATGTTTACTTCCAATAAATACCGATCCATCAAAGTATAGTTAACACGAGCAAAATAAGACAACATCTTATATTCTGATGAACCTGCACCATTGGTATAGCCTGCTCCCGACGTAGAGCCGGCTTCCATATCTGTTAATGCGTCAGATGGGAACTCTTCACGTGATCCTGCCAGTCTTTCATATTTATAATGCTCGTAAGATGTACCTACCAATGCTCCTACTGAATGTTTATCATTCGACCAGTCATATCTGGCTGTCGCCGTATAAAGCATTGTATTTGTACTCTGCCAGTCCATACTCATTTTATTTTTGGTTACTCCGGTTCCAACTATTTCTTCTCCGGAAAAGTAGTTTATGGCATTAGGTTGTAAGGCGGTGTAACTTTTGCTCTTATATTCATATCCTTTGAATACACCTTGTCCGCTAATAATAAGCCCTTTTACCGGTTTGATATCAAAACCGAGATCGTACATGGTATTTTCACTTTTTGATTTACTCCAATCCGATTTGCTCAATGCACGGAGTGGATTGTTTGTGATGAAGCTACTTGTTGCCGATTGACCTCCGTTCACAGTTCCCCAATCACCATTTGACTGTTTTGCAACGAATGTAACCGGTACCATCGAGAAACTGGCCAATGAAGGTGCACCACAATCACGGTCGGAATCATTGCGGATATATTTTACTCCTGCCTTTACAGTCAGCCACTTGGTGATATCTGAACTCAGATTGGTATTCAAGTTGTAACGTTGGCTATCTTGTCCGGGGATCATGTTGTCTTTATACACATAGCCCAAACCGATAAAGTAACGTATCTTATCTGTTCCACCACTGAAATCCAAGGAATGCTGAGTGGTCAGTACATTTTTGTCTAATATCAGATCATTCCAATCTGTGTTTGGATATAAGTCTGGTTTAGAACCATCTCTGAAATAGCCAATTTCTTCCTCGGTATACCCTTGGTATTTTCCACCTTTTGGATTGGAATTGTAGAGAGCCTCATTGTACAACTCTGCATATTGGGTAGAATTGACGTACTCCGGTTTGTAAGTAGGGTTACTCAAACCTACGTAACCACTGTACGAAACGTTCATTTTATCATTTTTTCCCTGTTTGGTAGTTACCAATACTACACCATAGGCCGCACGTGAACCGTAAATGGCCGATGAAGCAGCATCTTTCAGGAAAGAAATAGATTCGATACTATTTGGATCAAGGTTAGAAAAGAATGTGGCATCCGCAATTGCACCATCGATTACGTAGAGAGGTGACGAAGTTCCTAAGTTACCACGTCCACGGAAGTTAATACTTGGTGTTTGTCCGGGACGTGAAATAACGGTTACTCCAGGTACTGTACCTTGCACAGCCGACAACACGTTCGTCTGTACGCGGTCTTTGATTTCATCAGTACTAACCGAAGCTACCGAACCGGTTAAGTTTACTTTCTTTTGTGTACCATAACCTACCACTACCACTTCGTCCAGAGTCTTGGTATCTTCCTTCATTGTGATACTATAGTTGGTTACTCCCGGATGAATTTTTACGGTTTGTGGCATATAACCAATATAGGTTATTTGCAATTCATTACCTGATACTGTTAACTTGAAACCTCCTTCCATATCAGTAATTGTACCATTACTTGCCGATCCTTTTTCTACAACAGAAGCACCAATAATCGGTTCTCCGGTAATATCTTTCACTTGTCCCGTGATACGTACACTTTTCTGTTGTTGGAGAGAGGATGTTTTAGAAGTTTCTATCTTTGCTGCCGAAACAACAATCTGATTATCTACTATTTTATAAGTATAACCGGAGTTATTAAAAATCTGATCCAATACTTTCTCAATAGGTGCATCCGTAACATCTACAGAAACTTTCTTACTGAGTTTTACCTGATTGTCATTGTAAAAGAAGGTATACCCACTTTTTTGCTCTAATTCCCGTATCACATTTTGAATAGAGACATTAGTCCTCTTCATGGATATTTTAAGAATTTGGGCATAAGTAGTGACAGGCACCATACAAACCAGACAGATTGCCAAAACAAACGCCAGTTGTTTTTTGACTTTTTGCGGGTTAAACCACCGCAGATTGCATTTTTTCATAAATACGATTAATTATTAGATTGTAATTTTGATTGATAAAGAGGGTACATGATTCTTTTTGTACCAACGTACCTCGGCTAACTAAGTTGTCATTTTTCTTTGTGCATTTCTTTCTTTTTATTTAGGTTTAAAATGATGAAATTTCCAAGTTCCGTATGAACTTGGTATAAGGGCAATTTCAAAAAGACAACTAATAATAATTGTATTATATATAGAAAGAGGCTTATCTATTTAGTTATAGATAAGCCTCACATTTTTATTAAAAATCTATTGAAGTACGTTTCGTCAAACGCTTCTAATTACTGGTAGGATTCTGTGTTAAGGTTCCGGGATAAGAATTGATAGCACTTTGTGGAATAAAATAAATAACCCGATAGTCTGTAGCAGGAATTTCAAGCATAGCATCATGTACCCCGGGATATTTGCGAGTTAATGTTTCACAATTGCGAAATACATCATAACTACGTTCTGCTTGATAGGCCAGCTCTAATTGTCTCTCTTTTTCTATTCGCGCCTTAGCGTTGGAAGCATTTAAGTCATTATAACCTCCGCCGGGTAAAGAGCGTTCACGAATGATATTCAGATCTACTTGTGCATGAGGATAATCACCTTTTTTGGCATATGCTTCTGCGCGATTCAAGTAAACCTCGCCTAAACGAGAGATGACAGGAGAATGTAATTGAGATTCAGCTTCTCCGCTTGCAGTTCCTTCATTCGAACATTTGAGAATATAGAATTTGGGTTGCCCGCTTGAGAGTTCTATTTCATAATCAATAACACCGTGATAGGTTTGACCGTCTGAATAGCTGATTGAATATTTTTCTTCACTACTGTTTATTAATGACAATGTGTAATTAGTTTCCCCCTCTTTACAAGTTACAGTGTCACCTCTTTTAGAAACGGGCAATTGTACATATGTATATCCTGTATGTATGTTGTTTTTGTTGTATACATTCTTTATGAAACGGAATACTTCAACATATTTACCATCACTATCCGTGATGTAGCTTGGTGAAATGAAATTTGCTCGTGCATCTACAATCTTTTTCTTGTCAGGACGCCAATCGTTACGTCCCTGTTCATTTAATAAATCCATGTATTTGGCACTCGCATACATTTCTCCCCAGCCTTGCTGTCCAGCATAAGAATACATTCCACCAATAGAATTCCAATAATCCGGCTTTTCTGATGCCATGATTTTTACTACAAAAATAGATTCTTTATTATTTTCCGGCATGAATGTATTATATCGCATAAAATTTTCACGGGAGAGCAACTCATATTTCAGTCCACCTTCATCAGTGGTGCTTTCAATGACTTTAGTTGCATAATCAATGGCCAACTGGGCATTTTCACTATTGGGTGCTTCATAAGTTCCACTCATAAATAAATAAATACGAGACAACATGGCCCATGCCGCTTCTTTAGATGCATATGCAGGACCTTCTCGTTTAGTTTCTCCATTTTCCATCAATCGGGCCGCTGCTTTCAGGTCATCAATAGCTTGTTCATAAGTATCTTGAACAGTCGAACGATCAGGAAGATTAAGATTATTCACATCGTCTGGCGTACCGTTTACAATAGGGACTCCCATATGTCCTTCCGGCTTGTCCCAATAAGGACGTCCGAAAGCACGTCCAAGATAAAAATACATCATACCACGGATATAGTAGCATTCACCCAGTTGATAATCAATGGTTTTGCTTTGTCCTTCATCAATCATTTTAATAATATTCGAAGCTTGTGCAATAGCTTTGTATCCGGAGTCCCAAAAGCTTTGTAGACGATAATTATCAGCATCGCGGGAATAAGAAATAAAATCGAAAAAGGCATCCGTTGATGATTTATCTTTCGCCATATTATCACCCGCATATTCCCCTAAACGATGCATAGGATCCGACCAACTTTTTAATTGTGCATAGCATCCATTTACAAGTGACTCTAATGAAGAGGTAGGATCCTGAGTTATTTGTTCGGCTGACATTGAACCATAAGGAAGTCTGTCTATGTCACAAGCGGTTAAAGTGGCAACCGCACATAGTAGAGTTATTATTTTTTTCATATAATCGTTACTTTTAGAATGTTAAATTAAGCCCAAACATAAATTTACGTACAGTTGGATAAACCGAAGGTAATGCAGTACCTATTACAGAACCATCACTGGCCGGAATTTCCGGATCTACGCCTGAGTAATTTGTAACACAGAACAGGTTCTCTCCAGTGAAGAAAATTCTCATATTATTAATATAATATTGAGGCAATTTTAGGTTGTAACCGATTGATAATGATCTCAATTTAAGATAGTCATTTTTTTCAAGATAGCGCGAGGAAGAACTGTTCGACTTACTCGTATTACTATAAGAAGCCACCGGATGTGTAGCTATATCTCCCGGTTTTTCCCAACGATTCCATCCCTTTTGAAGTTTCATTTGATTTCGATCGTTATATGCTCCGTCTGAATCATATTCCTGGCGAGAATAATTATAGATTTGCCCTCCTACAGAGTAGCCAAATACTGCATTCAGATCAATATCTTTCCAGCGGAGTACCGTACTAAATCCTCCAAAGATGTCTGGAGATGAACTTCCACATTTCACTTGATCAGCCTCAGAATAATTACTTGTTTTCTGACGTGATAAAGTTCCATCTTCATTTTCTACGGTTTTATACCACTGAGGTGCCCCATTTTCCGGGTTTACACCTGCCCATTCTTTCAGATAATAAGTATCACATGGATAACCTGGCTGTAATACTCTTTTGGCTGTACCTGCAATCGATGTTCCATCTGAAATAATAATTGGCTTTTCTACAAATTGTCCCTCAGCGTTCTTTGTCTTATAGAGTTTCTTTAATTTGTTCTTATTATGTCCCAAGTTAATTTCTATATTCCAATCCCAGTCTTTCGTACGGATAATATCACCGCCAATGGACAATTCAAATCCTTGATTTTGCATTTCACCAATATTCTTCCACATACTTGTCACTCCTACTAATCCGGAAATGGGTACTGCATATAGAATATTACTTGTGTACTTATTATACCAGTCAAAACTTGCTCTCAACCGATTATCAAAAAAAGCTACGTCAACTCCGGTGCCTGTAGTATAAGTCTTTTCCCAAGTAAGGTCTTTATTGCCCAATTGTGATATCAAGGCTCCGGATTCTTCGTTATATTTAGAAGATACTGAATAGAGATCGTATTGGGGATAAAGTGAACTTGGTCGGTTACCCACCGAGCCATAAGATATACGTAATTTCAATACATCAACCCAAGAGGCATGAAACCATTTCTCACGATTAATGTTCCATCCGGCACTGATAGAAAAGAAATTTCCATATTTTGCATTATCTCCGAAATTAGAGGCTCCATCGCGACGGAACGATAGTTGTGCCAGATATTTATTATCAAAAGCATAGTTTGCATTAAATAAAAGAGACTGTACCGCCCACTCACTAATACTACCACCAACTTTCTCCGGTTTAGCTACCACGTCCAATACTTCGAAACCGGGAATAAATCCTATTCCATACATATCTGTTGCTTTAGCCCAATAATCGTTGAATTCATAAGCAGCCAACGCATTTATTGAATGTTTACCAAACATTTTGTTAAAACGTATGATATGGTTAGAATAACGACGTACAGTGGTAGTTTGATATTCACGCATACGCCCATCTACTCCCTCTCCACTACTTGAGCGCGGATCTGTATATTCACTGTAATTATAGCCTATGTATTTATAGTTATTGACGGATGAAAAACTCAGCCAGTCAGTAATTCTAATATCAAAATCTAAATTACCCATAAATTCATAATTGGTAGAGTTCGATTTATTCCACTGCAGATCGTATAGATAATTACTATTAGAACTGTTCACCCATCCTGTATATCTATTGGGAACCAAATTCCCTTCTTCATCAAAAGGACTATCCCATGGCAGTCTTTGGAACATGGAAGTTACATCATACTGTTTATCTTCAATATCCCGTCGCGATCCTGCCAGTGCAGGTTTTATACTCAACCATTCAAAGGGGTTATAGGTTGTTTTTAACCGGAAGTTATATCGTGTGTAATCATAGCCTTTCACTGCTCCTTCTTCATCATAGACACCGATGGAAAGGAAAGATCTGATTTTCTCATTACCTCCGGATAAAGAAACATTGTAATCTTGGGTAACTCCTGTTTGGGCAGCCAAATCAAACCAATCGAAATTACAATTTCGCAGTTCATCATTATAACGTGAAAAAGTAATCGCTTCCTGATTTGAGAATGATTTATAGTAATCATATAGCTCCGCTCCATCCATCATTTCCATATTTCCTCTTCCTAACTTACTGATACCAACTTTTGCAGAGACATTTACTGTCATCTTTTCTGCTTTACCATTTTTGGTTGTTACCAGAATAACGCCGTTGGCTCCTTGTGAACCATAAATAGCAGTAGAAGCAGCATCTTTTAGGATAGTCATTGTTTCTATATCACTTGGATTCAAAGCACCGGCATTTGAACCAACAATCACTCCATCAATAACCCATAATGGAGCAGTGGTCCCACTTAAAGTTGCTTGCCCACGAATCACGACAGCTCCTCCTGACCCGGGTTGTCCCGACCCTGGAGCTACATATACTCCCGGAACCTTTCCGTTTAACATATTTTCTACTGAAGGGGTAGTAATATCTTTTAGTTTATCGCTCTTAACTGTTTGTAGCGCACCAGTCAAGCTCTCTTTCTTTTGTGTACTATACCCAACTACCACTACTTCATCTAATGTTTTGGTATCTTCCTTCATTATTACATTATAAGAGCTTACCCCCGGTTTGAGATTAATGGTTTGAGGAATATATCCAATGTAACTAACCTGGAGTTCATTGCCTGTTACTATAAGAGAAAATTCGCCATTCACGTTAGTGATAGTCCCGTTTGAAGAAGATCCTTTTTCTATTATAGATGCTCCTATTATAGGATCCCCTGCAATATCTTTTACTACACCGGTCACTTTTTGTTGTTTTTGCTGTTGAACCGTTTGTTGCGCAGTTGTGGTGGGGATTGTATATATAACAATTTGATTCTCTACTATTCTATAAGAGTACCCGGAATTTTCAAATATTTGATTTAGAACAACTTCTATCGGAGCATCTTCTACATTTATAGAAACTTTTTTATCTAACTTCACTTGATTATCATTATAGAAAAAAGTATATTCACTTCCTTTTTCTAACTCTTGTAACACCGATTGGATAGAAGTGTTACTCTTTTTTATTGAGAATTTGAGTACTTGTGCAAATGTGCTGATAGGTATTGCACAAACTAAACTAATAGCAACAGCAATAGCTATTTGCTTTTTTACTTTTTGTGGATTAAACCACTTTTGATTGCATTTTTTCATAAATACCATAATTATTAGATTGTAATTCAAATTTAACAAATAATAGGCGTTGCCCTTTAAGAATCCCGTGCTTGATTAACATGTTTCACTGTTTTTTCCATTTTTCTTATTTGAATCTTTTTAGGGTGTAAAATCGTGTTCTACTTAAGTTCTTCGAGAAC
>NZ_JAFKPJ010000035.1:0-13026 GCF_019633765.1 Bacteroides sp. 11BF | reverse complement strand
TAAAGAGATAAACAAACCTTTAAAGCTGGTTTGGCTGCCAGTATAAAGAACAGCAAACAAAATCATGAATATCTTAAGATTTCTTTTAAGTAGCCTTTTATGGGCTATTGGTGGGGTTCTTGTATTAGCAATCTATGCGTATAGTGAACTAGTCTATTTGATTTTTATTTGCATTGCAATACTAGGATTAACCATCTACTACAGAAAATCCATAATAAAAATGTACGCAGAAATCTTTAATGAGCTAGGAATCAATAAGTATGTTATACAAATTAAAAATCTAAAGAAATACAAAGAACCTATTTACAAACTAATCAATACAATAGGTCTATGATAATTGTTTTTTCTCTATCTTTGCTAAATACATCAGCAAGATAGCTATATAAAATTAGAAAATAAATAGTTATGGAAACTAATCAAACATATCAAAATGAACTTGGTTCGGCTATGCTCCCATTTGTTATGAGAGAATTGGTTGATACAGTCATGAAAAGAAAAACGCTACCTTTAGAAGATGCGTTATACTATATATATTCTTCCAATTTGTATAAGGCATTATTGGACGAGAATACAAAACTGTGGTATTCAAGCACATTATCACTTTATGAAGCATTAGAAAAAGAGAAAACAGAACAGAAGAAAGTACAAAAGGACAATCCAAAGATATTGCTTTTTCAAATGTTTTGTGCTGAAAATTATAGGGAAACTAAAAATATAAGTGCTAAAGAAACTCTTTTGCTGTTTTCCAATCATGGCGTTTTTGAATTTCTATATGAAAATTTTGAAATGCTGCACACACAAGATACAGAGTATATATTAGATACTATAATAACTTATATCAATAAAAAGGCATGAAACTATATCACGGCTCAACAGTTACCGTCAAATCCCCTAATATACAGAAAGGGCGTAAAGCTACTGACTTTGGAAAAGGATTCTATACGACAACTAATTTTGAACAAGCTAAGAAGTGGGCAATACTCAAAAGGAATCGGGAACATGGTAAAAAGGCTGTCGTTTCAGTTTATGAAGTCCCCGATAATATTCTTGATAGAGAGTTTTCAGTCCTTCGGTTTGAGGGTGCTACAAAAGAGTGGCTGGAGTTTGTAGTTAATAACCGCAGAGGAAAAGGAAAAAACAGCTATGATTTAATAATGGGACCCGTTGCCAATGACCAGTTATATGCAACAATCCGGCTTTATGAACAAGGTGTTGTTACGGCTGATGCAGCGATTGAAATGCTAAAGACCCATAAGCTTTTTAACCAACTTTCATTTCATACAGTGAAAGTTATTCCATTATTAAAATTCACAGAATCTATTGAAGTATAAATCATAAAACTATAATGAACCATGAATAAAGAAATGAGTTTGGATGTTGCCCTTGATATTATCGGGACGCTCCGCATGATGAAAATAGATGAATTATCAAAAGAAACAGACCCAATAAAAATAGAAATATTGGAGAAAGAATTTAATGTACTTACCATAGAAGAACGAATAGCGCAAGGACTTGAACAATTTGAAGGTTGGAAAGACGTGCGCTTATCAGTCATGGATAAGATACAAAACTATTATGCACCCAAATTAAGAGCATATTATGCAGCGCAATGAAGTAGAAGCCATTTTTCAAGAAAGAAAGGAAAAACTTCTCCAAGGTATAACACCTTCAACTAATCCCATAGCTATTATTATGGGAGGACAGCCAGCCTGTGGTAAAAGTTTTCTTTTAGAAATTGCCAAATCTGATAATATAGATAAAAAATTTCTATCTATAAATGGTGATTTATACAGAGAATTTCATCCTGAAAAGGCTAAATTGATAAAAGACCCTATTAAATATCCTATTGAAACTCAAATATTTTCAAGCGTATTCACAGAAAAACTTATCGAAGAAGCAATCAAAAGTAGGTACAACATCATTATTGAGGGAACTATGAGAAATCCAGATGTGCCTTTAAAGACTGCCAAAATGTTTAAAGATGCAGGATTTAGAGTTGAAGCATATATTATTGCAGCCCCCAAGGAGTTTACCCAACTGGGACTTTACAACAGGTATCAAGAAGAAGTACTAAGTAAAGGACAAGGACGATTAGCCGACATTGATTCACATAACAAAGCCGTAAATGGACTAATGAAATCCGCAAACCAATTATACAGTGACAAGGCTGTAGATAAGATTTCTATCCACACCTACTTAGCGAAAGAAAGAATTAAAGATTTTAACCTAGTAAATGGTGAATGGAGTTGTAAAAGTATGCCATCTATTTTTATAGATGAAAGTCGTGCAAAACAGATGAAGAATAAAGAAATACTTAAGACTAACATTCAAACAGGAAAAGAACTTATTGAATCCGTCACGAACCCTGAAGTAAAAAAAGGAATGAAAGAAGCTCTGTCACAACTTCAATCTTCATTAGAAAAAGTTCAAAGACAAGAAAAAGGATTAAAAAAAGGTTTCTTCTGATTCTTCAAATAAAAAGAGAGGACTGGATTTTCCAATCCTCTCTTTTTATTTACTTGCGTCTTAACTCATTATCTATTTGCTGTGAAATTTGTCCTTTAACGGTTCTGATTACCTCATTAATATAATCAAGAATTGGCTTAGGGTCTATAGTCTTATCTTTGTATTCCATTTGAAAATGTAAGTGTTCTCCTGTACTGCGCCCAGTACTTCCACTAATACCTATTGGTTGCCCAGCTTCAACAGCTTGTTTCGCATTTACAAGCACACTGTATAAATGCCCATAGATAGAAGTAAAATCACCATGACGCACTTCTACATAATTGCCCAACCCTTTATTTTTTCCTGTTTTTACAACCATTCCCGGCATTATCGAATAAACATAGTCGTTGTTGCCTTTAAGGTCTATCCCTCTATGATTTGCTATTTTTCCAGTAAATGGGTCTTTTCTTTTACCATAATGGGAAGTTATCACCATTGAATCAATGGGCAAAGATAAATACCTTCTTTGCTTCCAGTATGCAAGCCGTTCTGTAGTCAAAGCATCATTGACGACAACAGCCTTTTCTTTTTCTTCTATCAATTTATTTTCTGTCGTTGCTAATACAGGTTCCGCTTTAGGAATATCCTTTTTCTGTAATACCGTATTAAACTGACAGTAGCCATTCACTGAAAAAAACAATGAATAAGCAAAAAACATGATAAATTTATTCTTCATATTGATATTTTTATTACTTTTGGGCAAAAATATACATTACATGGATAAAAAGCAAGCTATTTTTAATGAAAATGATATTCCATATAAAGAATTAGAACTAATAGGAATATCAAAAAAACAGATATGGTCTTTGGATAAGGCAAATATCACAGCTCTATTATCTGGAAAGAGGACCAGTTTACTAGACCTTTCTTTTCACGATAATAATGGAGAAGAAATAAGTATGAAAGGAAAAATAAGTTTGTACTGGAAAGACAGCAACAATGCTGGCGTTAAAATTCATCCAGTCAGACCAGAAATAATGAATGATATAAACCTTAAACCAAAGGAGTTAGAACGACTTCAAGATAACGAGATAATAACAAAAACTATTAACAATGAAAAATATCTCGTACAATTAGACCCTGAAACAAACGAATTGCTTAAAACAAAAATCAAAAGTATTTCAATACCTTCAAACATAAAAGGTGTTGAGCTGGATAAGCAACAAAAGGAAACTCTAAAATCAGGTAAGGAATTAATTTTGAATGTTGACAAAGAAAAAATTGCCATAAGATTAGATTTAAATAATCCAAGAGGAATAAAATTCCTAGACTTCGAGCAGCAACAGAAAATAGCTTATGACCGGCATAACCCACAAATTATAGGAACTATTCATACTGATAAAAACAGAAATGAATATATAGAATACATGAAAGGACAAAAAACAGCACTTGGAAATGAATCGCAATCTAAAGTAGAACATAAATTCAAATTATAAAATGGAAGAAAAGAAAAAATTTGAAGCTTTGCAATATAGTTATGAAAATGCCGGACAATTCCGAGCAATAGCAGCAATTCTTGGATATTCAGAAGAATATCGGAATGGTGATATTACCTTTTCCAAAGGTAATGAAACATATACTTATCCACTGAATACACTTAAACTTGGCAATTTAGGAGATAATAGAGAATCTTTATTAGAGCAATCTAAAGAAAGAATAATCAGTTTCTTTGATAAAGAACAAGCTAGCAATAATTTCCAAGAATATAGCCAATATTTACGAGAAAACCACAATGTTGCAATTATAAAATGGGATGATATAAAACAAGGTACTAACAAGAATGAAGGATATAAAGACGGATTTACAGTCATTGACCTTGAAAATAAAATTGCATATAAAGGAGAAGACCTTTATCGATATGCTTATGAACAAAACCAAACCCTAGATGGTAAAGGTTCATATGTTGATATAGACTGGAACAAGTTTAATGAAGTAGGAGTTAAACCGGAAAATTTAAGCCCCGAAGATGTTGCAAACATCAAAAATGGGAAAAAAACAGGTATGCTAAATTTTTCCATTGAAGATACTCCCGGTAATAGAACACTTCTAGACAATGAAAAAGTGTCTTATAAAACAGAAAATGGAAAACTCCATTTTGAAGGGAAAGCAACAACTCTTAAATATATAACAGCCGAGAATACACCTGAAAATAAATCTAAATTAAAAGCCAACGAAATTGATTTCAAAGAAGAAGGTAAACGCATCAAAATTGATGGTATCAATGCTAGAAAACTAGCAATCGCAGCTATTACAGTAGTTTACCCAATCGCTGGGATTGCTATCTTGCTCATTCCTAAACGACAAGAAATAAAAAATGATTTATCCTTTACTAAGGATGAAATAAAAGCCCTAAAAGCTGATAATGTCGTAGTAAAGACTAATTCAAAAGGAGAAAGAACATTGCACCAACGTGACAAAGATACTAATGAGATAGTATCAATAAAAGCAAAAGACATTCATATTCCCCAAAAACTTGGAGGAATAGAGCTTACTCCTATGCAGCAAGAAAATCTCAAAAATGGAAAAGAAATTACCATTGTAAACGAGGAACTAAACAAAGCTGCAAAAGTAAAACTAGATTTGAATGCCAGAAATGGATTATCAATCAAAGATGCAAATACTATAGAAATTAAAGCGACTGAAAAGAAAGAACAAACAATAGGGAAAGAAAGATATATATCTGATAAAGAAAGATTAGAGTTTGTAGCCCAAAAAGGAGCTAAAGGGATTGATGAAATTTTTAAAGATAAACCCACCGAAATGGCTGCCTTTTTAGAGAAACATAAACTTTCTAAAGATTATGCTTCTTACAAGGAAGTAGAAAAAACATATTCCAGCTCTAGGGAAGCTACTAAACAAACTGTCGGAGAACAAATATCTACCCAAATGGATAAAATAGATAGTTCTATTAAAGCAACAGCGAAGCAAGAAGCATCTATTCTCGGATATGGTAGAACCTACGGAAAAAATAATGATACTCCAACAATGAAACTATAATATTATGCTAACATTTGACGATTATAAGGCTAAAATATCCATCATTCAAATACTTGAAGATTTAGGATATAAACAAGACATTAGCAAAGGAAAGGTTTCGCCTGTTTTTAAACTGACAGACGGAGCAGGTAACAAGTTGGATGAAATCATCATCAAGAATCCTCATAGTGTACAAGAACACTACTATGATAGGAATTATAAAGGTGGAGATTTAATTCAGTTCATCAAAAATCATATTAACGACTTCCCACAATTCCAACATCAAAATACATTTGTGCGAATCAATATGATTTTAGGACATTACGCAAATGAGCCTTATAGTCCTAAATATGAAGCATTCAAAGTTGTAAAAGCAGAAAACAAATCTTTTGACAGAGATAGATATAAAGAATTTCCTACTACACTCGCTGATTTAAGATTTCTCACAAATGAAAGAAATATAAATCATCAAGTCGTAGAAAAGTTTCTACCATTTATCACAAGGGTTAAAGACTTACAAGGAAACGGCAATTATTATAATATAGGTTTTCCCTATATTAATCCAAAAGATAAAGACAACAAAGTAACAAATTACGAATTAAGAAACTATGGATTCAAAGGAATGGCTGCCGGAGGTGATAAAAGTAACTCGCTTTGGATTGCTGATTTTTGCCCACACCCCCAAATGGCAAAACATATATACTTTGCAGAATCCGCTTTAGATGCTATGAGCTTCTATCAGCTCAATGCTAACAAAATCAAATTAGAAGAAAGTGTTTTTTGTAGTGTAGGAGGGTACATTTCAGTTAATCAAATAAAAAACACTTTATTGCGATACCCACAAGCTAAAGTACATACCTGTTTTGATAATGATTTAAACGGTAATTTGTATGACATTAAAGTGTCTGGAATCATTAGTAATACAGAAATGACAATAAAAGAAAATAAAGATGATGTGCTGTTTAAAACTAAGGGTAGAGAATTCACTATTAACAAAAATGACGTTTCACTAGAAAGTTTTAGGGAAAAAAGCAAAATAATAGCTCCTATGATTTCTCATAAAGCAGAAAAAGCAAAAGATTTCAATGAAATTCTAATGAAACAACATGAACAAAAAAAAAGTATTAAGTTATGAATGATGGAACAAACATAGCTTCTGATGATATTATATTAAAGCCTAAATTCCGATATTGGTTAATGAAGAATTTCCTTTTAATCACATTAGCGATTTTCGTATTCATTTTTAGTAAATATATAAGAGAACATGAATTATTAAAATTTATCAGTGGAACGATATTAGTATTGTTGATATTTATAATTTTCTACAGATATATTTCAATGTTACTTTGTACAAAATGGATTATAACTAGAGAGCAAATAAAAATATATCAAGGAGTGCTTTCAAAAAGGATTAACTACATAGAATTATATCGGGTATATGATTATGAAGAAAAGCAAAGTTTTATCCAGTCTTTAATAAACAACACCAATATCTACATTTATTCTGGCGATAAATCAACACCAGAACTACTGATGAATGGTCTTAAAGCTAATAGTGATATAATTCAAACCATCAGAAATAGAGTAGAAGAACAAAAAAAGAAAAAAGGAATATATGAATTTACAAACAGATAATGATATGAAAAGAGTGCTTTTATTTTTTTCCCTAATGTTACTGTTAGGCAACATAAAAGGACTAGCACAATCTATTGTCATTGACCCGGTAATGATTGGAACATTGGTTTATTCCCATCAGGAGCAACAAGGTGTATTGAAAGACATACAAAGTGAGGAAACAAAAATCCGCAACTTTCAAATTTTAATCCAACAAAAAATGAATCAAATTCAATCCTTACAGGAGAAGACATACAACTATCTTTCTACAGTTAATGCAGTTGTGAAAAATGGAAAAGATATTATTTATGCTTCAACCTTAGCTAGAGACATAGCTAAATACCAATCCGAAGCAGCTAAATATGCAGTTGGAGACCCTAAATTATTAACCATAATTGCAAAAACAGAGTATGAGCTTATCAGTCGAAGTGTAGATTTAATGATATACATAAACAATATAGCATTGCAAGGCGGTGAAAAAAATCTTATGGATAATAAGCAAAGGATAGATTTATGTATTCATGTGGTCAATGAACTTAGACGAATGCGAGGACTTGCATACGCTGTATGCCGACAAATGAAATCCGCTAAAAGGGCTGGAGTACTAAAAACACTTGTACCCGGACAATTTAAATATGTAAATAGTGGGAAACAAAAAGTAGATAATATTTTAAACGGTATTAAATGGATTAGTAAAGGAGGATATTAAATGGATAATGATACAATCAAAGATTTAGGCTTATGCCCTATTTGCCAGAAAGGACACATAATGAAAGGCAGTTTAGGATATTCCTGTAATTACTTCAAAAACATGAATGACAAATGTACATTTAATATTTATCATTCATATTGGGGAAAAGAGATTACAGAAGAAATAGCCAGGCAATTAATAACAACAGGGAAAACAGATATATTTCATGACTTCCATAATAAAAAAGGAGTTCCTTTTTCTGCATATCTGACTATCGAAAATGGAATCGTTATTCCTTCTTTCGTAAATGAAGTATTAGAAACTCCGTGTCCTGTGTGTGGTAGAGAAATTGAAATTTTACTAAATGGATATGCTTGTAAAGGGTATTCGCAAAAGGACAAGGACAACAACAGAGTTTGTAACCTCTATATACCCAAAACTATTGCACAAAGAGAAATACCATTGGAAGCAGCAGAAATACTTGCCAGAGGAAAAAAAACACCGTTTATGACTGGATTTAAATCAAGAGAAGGAAATGATTTTTCTTCACGGCTGGTTCTAACAGAGAACTTAGATATTTCTTTTGACAATACATTGTGTAAGTGTCCTAAGTGTGGAGGAAACTTATATATAAACAAAAAAGCCTATAATTGTTCCAACTATAGAAATGAAGCCATAAAATGTGATTTTGTCATTTGGCGTGAAATGTCAGGACGTTCTATAACTCCCGAAGAAGCAATAGAACTTTGCGAGAAAAAAGAAACACCTGTGTTAACTGGATTTCATGATAAAAACGGGCAACCGATGGAAAGAAAGCTTGTACTGAACGATGATTTTAAAATAAAACTAATATGAAAATAGAATTTATAATTTATAGCCATTTTTTTAAAGAGAGAGGAATGAAGGTAAAGGGTGATTGGAATTTTCCGCATCTTCCAAGGATAGGCGAAGAAATTTCACCTCACATTATAATGTTTCAGAATGAATTTACCTATCAAAATTTATTAGAATATCTAACAGATGAAGCTAAAAGTGATTTTAATAAATTCAATGATGGTGAGGATGATTTAGAAGGAAATTTTAAAGCATGGGTATATGATGTTATCTGTGAGGTCAATATAGTTGAATCAATACATTATAGACCAGATACAGAAGACTATACCCAAATTATTCCTGAAATTTGTTTAAGTGATTTAAGTAATTAAATATTATTGATATGCAAATGAATAAGACTGATTTAATCAAAATGGTTGCTGAAAAGGCAAATAAACCAACAAAAGAAGTAGCAGAAATAATTGATAGTTTTTTCAAAGAATTATCTCAAAATCTAAGAGAAAAAGATGTTTCTATAAAAGATTTTGGTACTTTCAAAAAGATTATTCAGCCAGCTCGGATAGCTAGAAATCCGGCAACTGGAGAACCTGTAGAAGTTCCAGAAAAGGAAGTTGTTAAATTTAAGCCGTCCAAAAATATACTAAACATGAAATGGCTATGATAGAAATAAACATCCATATTCCTATAGATGGTGTGAACAATATTTCTATACCAATCCAATTACCTGTAGTTCCAAGGGTTGGAGAAAAGATTTATCTATCTGACAAACAAATAAATAATTTGATAAGTCTATTAGAAGAAGAATATTACCACAATCCACAAACAGAAGAATGGAAAGAATCAATAAGACGGTTCACCAATATTGAGGAAGTAGCATATAATGCTGCAAATGGAACGATACACATTGAATTATCAACTATTTAAAAGAAACAATATGAAAAAGTATTTATCATTAGTAATGATTGGTTTAAGCCTTATGTTGTCTGGATGCAATAAAGACGATAACAACGACCCTAATACTCCACCTACAGGAGATACAGGAAAAGTACGTTATGAAGCTACCGTAAGCGACCCAGAAAATTTCAAACTTCTAATACATTATACAGTAGGAGTAGATATTTCTTCCGAAGCTCCCGAAGAAGCTGCCAAAGAAATTATTGTAGAAAGTCCATTCACATTTGAGCAAGAAGCCAAACAAGGAACATATTTATGGCTATCTGCCTACCCTATACCTAAAGATGAAGAAAACCTTGAAAATTTACAGCTACCTAAGACAGTCGAAGTAAAAATTTTTATTGATGATAAGCTGCATAAGTCTAACAGTGGTGAAAATTATGCAATGGTTCAACATATATTCGGACAAGAAAATTACCAGTAGAATTGATACCTTTTCTGCCTGCACTGGAGAGAAACCGGGAAGGAATTTGATACCGTACTTTTCCGGGTTCTGCCCGGCATGGACGATAAGAGAACATTATTATGATACCAAAAAATAAAAACCAATACCACTCTCACTGCATAAAAGAGTGGTATTTTCATTTGAATTAATAAAATGAAAGACCAAAAAAGATTATTACACAAGTGCCTATTAGAAGACATTCCAGCTTTTGTAATATGCGGAACAGATATTTGTTCCGTTCAAGCAATGGAAGCATATTACCAGATAGCAGTAGAAAAAGGTTGCAATAGCAATTTTTTAGAAGACTTGAAATTAGCTATAGAAGATTTCAAGGCTTTTCAATGTGAGGAACCTGAAAAAGTTAAAATACCCGATTAAATCATGGAAGAAAGCAAAGAATTACAAAAACTATATGGATTCATGCAAGCATTCATTTATATAACTGTTTGCATAGAGATTCTACTATTTGTTCATTTTCCCTTTAGTGAACAAATTATGCCCTTATTATCAAAAATGGCAAAAATTCCTATCTATTCTAATATTCTTTATAGTAAACTATTTACATTCTTTATTATAATGGTTACTTGCATTGGAACACGTTCAAAAAAGGATTTAGAATTAGACCCGACTAAACAAATCATTTTTCCTTTAATCTTTGGATTCATAATGTTCTTTGGAAGTATATGCTTTCTTTTCTTTAAAGAAAAAGGAGAAACTAGTTTAGAATGGTATAATATAGCTTACATTATACTATCAATAATTGGAGCGACATTAATAAATTCAGCTCTAGATAACATTTCCAAACGTATTAAATCAAACTTTATGAAAGATAGATTTAATATAGAGAATGAAAGCTTTGAACAATCTAAAGACAAGGTAGAAACAGAATTCTCTGTCAATATTCCGATGAAGTTTTTCTACAATAGAAAGTGGCATAATGGGTGGCTGAATATATGCAACTGTTTTCGTGGAACTTTCGTAATAGGAACGCCTGGAAGTGGTAAATCTTTTTCTGTTATAAATTCTTTTATAAGACAACATTCAGCTAAAGGATTTGCAGAAGTTGTTTACGACTTCAAATTTCCTGAACTTGCCAAAATTGCATATTATAATTATCAAAAGAACAAGCAATTAGGAAAAATACCAAGTAATTTCAAGTTCAATGTCATTAATTTTTCTGATATTGAATATAGTAGAAGAATAAACCCATTGAAACGAGAATATATAGAAATCCTAGCAGATGCAACAGAAACGGCAGAAGCATTATATGAGAGTTTACAAAAAGGCGACAAAGGAAGTGGAGGTAATAGCGATTTTTTTAAAACATCAGCAGTAAACTTGTTAGCAGCTTCTATTTATTTTTGGTCTAGATACGAGAATGGCAAATATTCAGATTTACCGCATGTACTGGCTTTCCTTAATCAAGAATATGACGTACTTTTTAAAGTCCTCTTTTCCGAACCTGAATTAAAATCACTAGTTTCCCCATTTGAAGCTGCATATAAATCAGGAGCAGTGGACCAATTAGAAGGACAGATGGCAAGTCTAAAAGTACAGTTATCAAGACTAGCAACTAAAGAATCTTTTTGGGTATTTAGTGGCAATGATTTCAATTTAAAAGTATCAGATAAAAAAGACCCTAGTTATCTTATCATTGCAAATAACCCTAAAACACAAAGCATGAATAGTGCTTTAAATGCACTTATCATTAACCGATTAACTAGACTTGTCAATACAAAAGGTAACTACCCTACTTCAATCATAGTAGATGAATGTCCCACATTATATTTTTATCAACTTGCAACACTACTTTCTACTGCACGTAGCAATAAGGTTTCAATTTGTTTGGGATTACAGGAACTACCGCAATTAGAAGAACAATACGGCAAAGCTACCGCAAAAACTATAACTTCTATTATAGGTAACACTTTATCCGGGCAAGCTAAAGCTCCTGAAACTTTAGATTGGCTACAAAAACTATTTGGAAAAGTTAAGCAAGTAAAAGAAGGCGTTACTATCAGAAGAAACGAAACAACAATTAATATGAATGAACAAATGGATTTTGTTATCCCGGCATCCAAAATATCTTCATTACAAGCTGGTACATTAGTAGGGCAAGTTGCATTAGATTTTGGACAAGAAGATAATTTTCCAACAGCGATGTACCATTGCAAAACCAATTTAGATTTAAAAAAATTAAGAAAGAAGAAGAAGCCTACAAAGAACTGCCAAAAGTATATAACTTTGGGACAGCAGATAATAGAGAGAAATTACTGCAAAAAAACTTTAAGAGAATATACGACGAAGTAGAAACAGTAATAGAACAATATGTATAACATTACATTACCAATTTTAGGCACAAGGTTAAAGCAAATCCGAGAGCATATAGGATATTCCCAAGCTCAATTAGCAGAACAGCTAAACTGTAAACAAAATGCGATTTCAAATCTTGAACTAGGAAAAGGGGGCAGCCTAAAACTTTTATTTCAAGTGCTGAATTTTTATTCTAACTATGTTTTTATAGATTTAATATTTAGTGAAAAGTTTTATCTGATTTCTAATACAGAAGAAGATGAAGCACAAAAAGCCAATTATAATTCTGTTATAATAGAAATTATAAGACAATCAGAAAAAAACTATGAGGATGCTATGTCAAACGCTAAAAAAGAGCTAGAAGCTAATCTTCAAAAAGCCATCAATTTATTACAGCCTTAATAAAATAAAAGAGAGTATTTTGTACTCTCTTTTATTTTCAATATTACTTTAAAGAATTTGTGATACCGTACTTTTCGGAGTTCCGGCACTGATGGGCAAACATGGCATGGTGAAATGATACCGAATTATCATTCCTGGCACACCCTACAGAACAACCTTTTGATACCAAATACAAAAAGCAGCCGGAAGCCGGACGCAAAGAATTGATACCATAAAACCAAAAAAGAAAAGTGTTTTCTAAACTAGCCTAACCAAAATCTTTTGTTTCACAAAACGACCCTTTTTCTGTACT
>NZ_JAFKPJ010000034.1:0-14777 GCF_019633765.1 Bacteroides sp. 11BF | reverse complement strand
AAGTACTGAAAGAACCTATCTTGATTTAGCTCTGTTTTTTCAGCCAACAATCAGCATAGTTCAGCAAGGTTACCGAACAGACTTAATATTATAAACCAAATGCTAATGCCTATGAGAACCTAAAAGAATCTTTTTGCACTGATATATATTAGACAGTCTAATATATATATCCCCAAATCACATTTTTATGTTTAACCGAATAATTTAATGTATGACAAAAAGAACTAACCTGTTTCCGAAGCTCACATGCCCTCGAGAAATGCACTTTTTGAAAATAGCAGGCATCAGTCTCCTGTTATTCTGCACGACATCACAAGTTGCCGTAGCAGACACTTATGAAACATATGCTGTCACAGCCACACAGCAGAGTAAAACGGAGAAACTCACAGGTAAAATAGTCGATGAAAACGGAGAAGCTATTATCGGTGCCTCTGTAAAAGTACAAGGAAGCACTATCGGCACCATTACCAACCTAGAAGGAGAATTCACTCTGTCCAATGCCCCCCGCAAGGCCGTACTTGAAATCAGCTATATTGGATATAAACCGTTGGAAATCGCTATTGGAAAGTCCAGAGATTTGCGTATCACCATGGAAGAAGACACCAAGACACTGGATGAAGTCATCGTGGTAGGTTATGGCACAACTTCCAAACGTAAAACCACTGCTGCCATTGCCAGTGTCAACACCGAAGACATCATCAAAGCACCAACGGCAAACATCACCCAAAGCCTGGCGGGACGTGCACCGGGTCTATTGGTTACGACCAGCGGTGGAGGTCTGAACAATTTCTCCAGTATCTCTATCCGCGGTGGCGGTACTCCTCTATATGTAATCGACGATGTTATCTCGGAAGAACGCGATTTTCGCAACCTGAATGCTGAGGATATCGAACAAATCACGATTTTGAAAGATGCCGCTTCTACCGCCGTTTACGGAGCACGTGCCGCTAATGGTATTGTAATGATAGTCACCAAGCAAGGTAAAGCAGGAAAAATGAGCGTCAACTATAACTTTAACTATAACTGGAGCCAACCTGCCAATATGCCCAATAAACTGGATGCTCACGATGCAGCCTTCTACAAAAACATGAGCATGACCAATGACGGATTGGCACCGGCTTATACGGATGCCGAGCTAGAATTGTTCCGTAACGGGTCAGATCCACGTAAGTACCCCAATACAGACTGGCAAGAACTCTGTTTGAAGAACTTCGCACCAGAAATGCAGCATACCCTGACCGTTACCGGTGGTAGTGAAAAGATAAAAGCATACACTTCACTGGGATTCTACGATCAGAAGTCACTCTATAAGTTCGACGTAAACAGCTTCAAACGCTATAACTTCCGTACAAACATTGTAGCGGACTTCAAAGAAATAGGTTTGAAAGTTACTTCCAGCATCGAAGCTTATAAGACGGACTTAAGATCGCCCAATGCCAAATCAGGAGACAGCTATTATCACACCTGGGGACATATCCAGAATAAAGCTCCCTGGGAAATAGCTTATAATCCGAACGGACAGATATTCAACACGCCGGACAACCCATTGCTGGAAATCTCCCCCGAAGCCGGATACACTAAGAACGAAAACCTCAGTGCCATAGCCAACCTCGCACTGGAATGGAGTGTACCTTATGTACCGGGCCTGCGATTAAAAGCACTGGGTAACTACCGCATTAACAACGACAAGTCAAAAAGCTGGAAAAAATCACCTTTAGCATATGACTGGGACGGCAATCCCAACGATCCGGGCAAGCCTTCACTGAGTAAGTCTTACTCAAACTGGTCATCGTACACCGTGCAAGGTTTTGCCAATTACGACCGCACTTTCAATCTGGTACACACAATCAGCGCCACAGCCGGTATCGAGGCTTACAAACTTTTCACTGACGACTCATCATTATCCCGCGAAGAGTATTTGCTGGATGTAGACCAAATTGGCGCAGGTCCTGTATCTACAGCCAAAAACAGTTCTTCGGAAGGTGAACAAGCACGTGCCGGTGTAGTAGCCCGACTGAAATACGACTATGCCAGCAAATATGTGGCCGAAGTTAGTCTCCGTTACGACGGTAGCGACAACTTCCCTCGAGGCAAACGCTGGGGAACATTCTATGCCGGATCTCTTGCATGGGTCATCTCGGAAGAAAATTTCTGGAAGACATTAAAGGACCGCCATATCTTCGACCAGTTCAAAGTGAGAGCTTCTTATGGAGAGATCGGTTCAGACGCTATCGGACGCTATGCCTACCTCCAATCATACGGACTAAATGATCGTGGTTACCTGCTGAACGGAAGCTGGTATCCGGGATTTTCCGAAGGCGCTCTGGTCAGCAAAGATATTACGTGGTACACCACCCGTGACTTCAATATCGGCTTCGACTTCGGATCACTCAACAATCGTCTTTCTGGTTCTGTAGACTATTTCCGCAAAAGTACCAAAGGTTATCTGACCTCTCCGTCAGCAGTAGCTTATACTGACCCGTTGGGTATCGCATTACCCAAAGTAAAGTCAAACGGTGAATTCATCCGCCAAGGTGCTGAGTTTATTCTACAATGGAAAGAGAAGAGAGGTGATTTCGAATACACTCTTTCGGGTAACTTTACTTACTTCGATCAATACTGGAATATCAATCCGAATGAAGCGGAAACAGATACCAAAAACCCATACAAACGCACGACTCAAGCCAAAGGATATTGGGGTATCGGATACGACTGTCTGGGCTATTACCAGAACCAGGAAGATATAATGAACTCACCTAAAAGACAGAGTTCCACCAACCTGGGTGCAGGCGACCTGAAATACAATGACTTCAACGGTGACGGTATCATTGATGGTTCCGACCAACACCGCATCGGTAAAAACAGTATGCCTCGCGGTCAATATGGTTTCAGCGCCGACTTGAACTATAAGGGTTGGTTCATGAACATGCTGTGGCAGGGAGCCACTCCGGCCGATCTCTACATGGGTGGTATAATCCAGGGAAGTCAAAGTGGCAGCGGCTATCCTCCTGTTATCTATGACTTCCAGACCGATGTATGGACCCCGAATAATACGGGAGCCCGCTATCCACGTTTGAGAAGTACGGCAAGCTATAATGGCAATAACAACTACGGCAGTTCGGACTTCTGGCTGATCAACACAGGTTATCTTCGTCTGAAGACACTATCCATCGGTTACGATTTCAAACATAAACTACTGAAAAGGGTAGCATGGATGAATAAATGCAACGTTGCTCTGAATGGTTATAACTTATTGACTTTCAGCAAAGCGAATAAATTTGATATCGATCCGGAAATCGGCGATGGAAACCTTTATACCTATCCGGTTTCAAGAGTATATTCCATCAGTATCAATATAGGATTCTAATAGTATGAACTTAAAAAGAAGACAATATATGAAATTCATAAAACACATCACTCCCGCGCTCTTTTGCGCAGCACTGACACTCCAGAGCTGCGAACACTTCCTGGATACGAAGCCTATGGAATCTTATTCGGAAGACCTTGTCTGGAGTCTGAAATCAACAGCGGACGCTTTTGTATTGCAAACTTACAACAACGTCCTGCCATTCTATCACGATATCCGTACTGAAGAACAATGGACTCTAAACTCGGTCATGCGGCAAAATTGCCCGAATGAAGCCAGAGACCTCATGAACCGCGACTGGGAATGGGGATTCAACCAGTTTGGTACCATCCGCCGATGCAACCTGATCATCGAAAAATCGCAAGCATCTACGGGCTTGTCCGATGCTGATAAAAAAGCACTGGTAGCCGAAGGAAAGATGCTACGTGCCATGACCTATTATTACATTGCTAAACATTGCGGACGCGTAATCTGGGTTGACCATGTACTGAAAGAAACCGATGAATTCAATCTGCCTCTTACAGAATCTATCGATAAAACATACGATCTGATTCTGAAAGATATAGACGATGCCATCGCAGGATTACCCGAATCATCTTTACAGGGACGTATCAATGCCAATGCCGCGCGTGCGTTGAAATCAGAAGTCTGTTTAACGGCTGCTGCCTACAGCACAGACGACACACGTAAGAAATCACTCTTCGAGCAAAGTGTAGCCGCTGTAGACGGCATACAAGGGTACACATTGGACAGCAATTATGGTAGCATGTTCAATCAGGATGGCGCCAAAACTTCTCCTGAAATCATCCTGGCACGATATTACAGCAAAGATAACACAAACGGCTCAGGTACACTTATGCAGGAGATGCTGCCTAACCAAAGCAACAAGCGCTTGGAGGACTACGGAGGACGTCCGTTCTTTAATCAGGATCTGGTGTTTGAATGCTGGCTGGAACACTCACCTTCTCAAAACCTGGTAGACGATTATTTAGTGATTGACCAGACCACTAACCAAGGTGTGAAATGGAACAAGTCGACACAGTTTCTGAACAATACAACCGCATTATCCAATGCCGATGTAGCCGACATGGCTGTAGACCCCAAAGAACTGGACGCCAGCAGTCTGGCATACAAGACAAACAGCAGTGATCCCAATGTACAGATCAACGATTTTATCTACAAAAACCGTGACCAACGCTTCTACCACTCCATACAATATGATTCATGTATGTTCTACAATGAACTGATCACCCTTCACAAGGGTGGGAACCTACACAGAACAGCTGTAGACGGTAAAACACCGGGTAACGGGTATATCCCTATAACAAACTACATCTGGCGCAAATATATCTATATCAATGCCGAACGTATTTTCGTAAGCAATCCGACGGATTACCATTATGTCATCTTCCGCTATGGCCGCGCGTTGCTGAATAAAGCCGAAGCGTTGCTCGGACTAGCCAAATACGATGCATCGAAAGTGAGCAGTGCGGTAGCTACATTCAACCAAACGCGTACCACTCATGGCAATCTTCCTCCTTCTATTGCCACTTCACTGGCTGACGCATGGAACGATTACAAGATTGAACGTCATGTAGACTTAGCTTTGGAGGGTGATTATTACTGGAGCTTGTTGCGTTGGGGTATGTACGGAGGAGAAGCCAACCACGGAAAGCCTGCGGGAGACATCATTCCGGAACTGAGTTCACCGGCAACGTTTATTGAAATCAGCCAGGACAGACACCGCATGTTTGTAGGTACCATAGGTTACACCAACGCCGACCGTACATTCTCTAAGAAACGTTACCTGTTCCCGATTACACAAAGCATTATCAATGCCAACTCTGCCATTAATGACAGTGACCAGAACCCGGGATGGTAAATGTAGTATTTCATTAATAAACTAAAAAAAAGTAATATGAAGAGAATCAAATTATCAGATACGAAATGGCTCATGTTGCTGTTGATGTGTATGCCACTCATCGCTTCATGCAGTAAAGCAGACCTGCCCGCTTACGAAGAGGCGGAAATAACCAAAGTAGGTGCTTACCACCGCTTCTACTCCGGTGACAAGGATGCCCTCACCGGAGAAAACATTGTGGCTGAAAAGGAATTGGACCGTACGAACGACATTGACTCCGACAACGGAATCGCTACAGCCGTATTTACAATTCCTGCCGCAGGAGGCAAATTTACAGAGGCTGAACGCGCCAAGGTATCATTGAATAACCTCGTGGTTTACGTCAATATATCTACTGCTGCACGTGTCACCCCATTGGACGGTTCACCTAAGTTCGGTGTACCTGCCGATTGGACCCAAGAGCATAAATATAGCGTAATGGCTGCTGACGGTACAAAGAAAATCTGGACTATAAAAGTTAGTCTTAATAAATAGCCCGCATGATTATGGCTTATAAAAGTCACAGATTTCAATAGGTAAGTATTGCTTAATTTTAAAGCCGTTGGTGAACGCGTTTATGAGAATAAATCGTGATCCAACGGCTTTTATCTAACTCCTCACCGATCTCTAATTCAGAAAATTTATATACCTTTAGATCCCCCAATAGTTTCCGTCACTGATCTTATTAAATAATACATAAAACGAGAGATTAAATACCATGAAAAAGTATCTGCACATCTTATCCGCATTCCCTTTGCTTTGCGCTACCGCCTATGCGCAACAGAAAGATACCATCTACATCACCGATTTCGGAGCAACCCCGTACTCGTACGAAAACTGCGTTACGCAAATACAGGCAGCTATTGATGAATGTAAACGTACAGGAGCCAAGGTGCTTTCACTCCCCAACGGACGCTATGACATCTGGCCCGAAGGGGCTACCCGCAAAGAATACTTCATTTCAAATACATCGACAGAACAGGAATGCCCTTCGAAAGTAAAGACTGTGGGACTGATGCTGGACAAAATCAATGACCTGACCATCGAAGGAAACGGAGCCACACTAATGTATCATGGAAAGATGACAACCCTTGCTCTGGAGCATTGTAACCGCATAAGAATCAACAACCTGCATATCGACTTTGAACGGCCGGCAGGTTCTGAGGTTCAATATAAGAAAGTGACCGAAGGAGAAATAGAAGTATCCGTACACCCCGACACGCGCTATGAAATCGTAAATGGAAAAATCAACCTGTATGGCGAAGGATGGCGTTCAAACAAGAATCATTGCATCGAATACAACCCGGATACGGAATCTTTCACATACAGCCAAGGATGGAATATACTGGCAAACTCTGCCGCCCAAGAGATTTCTCCCGGAATCATTCGTTTTACAACCCCGGCAGGATTCACGCCTAAAGTGGGAAATACGCTGACCATTCGTGATATAATCCGTGACCAGGTAGGGCTTTTCATACTCGAAAGCAAAGACATTACACTAAGCAGAGTGCAAATGCATTATATGCATGGGTTAGGCATCGTCAGCCAGTATACCGAGAATGTAACGATGGACAGAGTCAGGTGTGCCCCCCGCCCGGGAAGCGGCAGGCTACTGGCAGCCTCAGCAGACATGATGCACTTTTCAGGATGCAAGGGAAAAATTCTTATAGATAGCTGTTATTTTGCCGGAGCGCAAGACGATCCGGTAAATGTGCACGGGACCAATCTGAGAGCCATTGAAAAAGTAGATGCGCAAACACTCAGATTACGATTTATGCACGGACAAAGCTATGGGTTCAACGCTTATTTCAAGGGAGATACAGTGGCTTTTGTCAGGGCGGCTACCATGGAACGCTTTGCCCGGGCAACAGTCCGGAATGTAGCACGAATATCAGACAGGATATTGGAAGTTCGCTTTGACCGGGATATACCGACAAGTATGGAACTCAACCATGATTGTATAGAAAACATGACTTGCACGCCGGAAGTGGAGATACGTAACAGTTACTTTACACGAACCAGTACAAGAGGTACTTTGGTTACTACTCCAAGAAAAGTAGTGATAGAGAACAATACGTACTACAAAACAGGAATGAGTGCTATCCTGATCGAAGCTGATGCCGAGGGATGGTATGAATCGGGACCGGTAAAAGATGTATGGATCAAAGGGAATACTTTCATAGACTGTGCCTACAACGGAGGTCCGGGGCATGCCGTCATCGCCATACATCCTTCCAACAAAATCGTTGATGCCTCGCATCCGGTTCATCAGAATATCCGTATCGAGAACAATACTTTCAAGACATTCGATTGTCCGGTACTCTATGCCAAAAGTACGGCAGGACTCTTATTCAGGAATAACACCATTACCCGTACACGAACCTTCCCCGCCACATCCGGCAACCCGTATACCTTCTATCTGAACGGCTGCAAAAATGCAGTGATAGAAAGCACCGTGTTCGAAGGAGAAGTGTTGGGGCGGAACATAAAAACAGAAAACATGAAAAGAAACCATCTGAAAACAACGCTTAAATAACCCACCCGACTTATGAACAAACCTTTATCGAACACCCCGCCCCGCTTGGCGTCACTGGACATTCTGCGAGGATTCGACCTCTTTCTACTCGTCTTTTTCCAACCGGTGTTATGGGCATTGGCACACCAACTCAACGCTCCCTGGCTGAACAGTATCCTTTCTCAGTTCGATCATGAAGTGTGGGAAGGGTTCCGCTTCTGGGATCTGGTGATGCCCCTTTTCCTCTTCATGACAGGAGCTTCCATGCCCTTCTCTTTCTCGAAGTTTAAAGACGATCCGGATAAGGGTCCCATCTACCGTAAAATCATCAGGCGTTTCATCCTGTTGTTTATTTTCGGAATGATTGTACAAGGCAATCTGTTGGGTCTCAACCCCAAATACTTGTATCTATATTCCAATACCCTGCAAGCCATTGCCACAGGCTATCTGATTGCAGCCATCATCCTGTTGCATTGCAGCTTCCGCCGGCAACTGATCGTTACTGCCCTGCTATTATTAATCTACTGGGCCCCAATGACCTTTCTGGGGGACTTTACACCGGAAGGAAACTTTGCCGAAAAGATAGACAAGCTGGTATTGGGACGTTTCCGTGACGGGGTATATTGGAATGAAGACGGTACCTGGAACTTCTCTCCGCATTATAACTACACCTGGATATGGAGCAGCCTCACCTTCGGAGCTACCGTAATGCTGGGTACTTTTGCCGGAAAGATAATGAAAGCCGGTAAAGATAACCGCCGGAAAGTAGTACGGACATTACTGGTGATCGGCATAGCCCTGGTGGCTTTCTCGCTGGTATGGAGTCTGCAAATGCCGATCATCAAACGGCTATGGACAAGCAGCATGACACTTTTCTCAGGAGGACTTTGCTTTCTGCTGATGGGTGCCTTCTATTACTGGATAGACTATAAAGGACACAGCCGCGGACTGAACTGGCTGAAAATATATGGAATGAACTCAATCACAGCCTATGTTTTAGGGGAGGTGGTCAACTTCCGCTGCATAGCAGCATCTGTCAGTTACGGATTAGAGCAATACCTGGGCGATTATTATCCGGTATGGCTCAGCTTTGCCAATTATCTGATTGTATTTCTCATTCTGAGGATCATGTATAAACAGAAGATATTCCTGAAGATCTAATCACATACAAGCAGACAGAGCGTTTAACAAACAATCTTTATAAGTATGAAAAGACATGTACTATCACTCGCACTCTTGTTATTTATGGCAGGAGGCACAGGGCTGATAAAAGCCCAAAAATCGCAGAACTATCTGTACGAAGTTCCTTCCCGCCCGTGGGAAGAGTCCTTCGGAAATCACCGGGCCGTACTGCAAATAGAAAAACCAGCACAAGTCGTGACTCTCGACTTTGAATGGCGGCGTCCGGATAAGGATGTGGACAACAAGCGGTTCCTGATTATCCATGCAGCAACCGGAGATACCGTCCGCAACATCCGCCGGATGGAAGTGAACAATGAACACTGCCGTCTGCAATTCGGTCCGGTAGAGAAAGAAGGTACTTACTACTTCTATTACTTGCCCTACCGGGTACAAACAGGATATGGGTTCTATGGCGGCGGATACCTTCCGAAAGAGAGTACACCGGACACAACCTGGCTGATCCAAGCCCAAACGACCCGGAGAAACCCGCAAGCCACAGTGGTAAAAGTTGAGGCACGACAGGCTTTCGACAGTTTTTACCCGATGGAAATAGCCTCCACGGCAAAAGAGAAAGAGAACTACATCAATCGGAACAAAGCTGCACTCTATCTGTTTGCAGAGGACCGCAGATATCCCATCCGGATGCGCAACGACCTCCCCACTAAATGGTTGACACATAAACAGGGGGAGCTGTTTCGAGGAGAAGCAGCTCCCAATGAATACTATACTTTCCAAATCGGAGTATGGGCTGCCAGAAACAAGGCCGACCGGATCGGTTATCAGGCTTCTTCCCTCCGGTGTGGCGAAGAAATAATTCCGGCAACCGCCATCACTTGTTTTAATGTGGAAGGTACAGACCCTTACGGAAAGACCTTCAAGAAAGAAGTAAACGTAGCCGAAGGAAAAGTGCAGGCCCTTTGGTTTGGAATAGATATTCCCGGAGGACAGAAAGAAGGCGTTTACACGGGCACTATCACTATCAGCAATGCCGCCGGAGCGCAAGGTACAATCCCCGTAAGCATACGGATCACGGGGAATCCACTGCCCGACAGAGGGGACAGTGAATTGTGGAGATACAGCCGCCTGAGATGGTTGAATTCAACCTTGGGCATTGCCGACACCCCCACTGCTCCTTACACAGCTATGACGATGGAAGAAAACCGTATCGGATGTCTGGGACGCACCATAACGGTGGACGAAACCACAGGATTACCGGCACAAATACGTTCGTGGAATAACGATGTGCTGAGTAGTCCCGTACAGTTTGTGATACAAACGGACAGCGGAGTGAAAGAACTGAAAGCAGGCCCCCAACTGACGGAACAGACAGCAGGCCATGTCGCAGGAAGTTGGAGAGCCGAAGATGAAGATGTAGCCGTAGACTGCAAAGCAATCATGGAGTTCGACGGATGGATGAATTATATATATACCATTACCCCTAAAAAGCGAATAGAGGTGAAAGATATCCGTTTGGTATTGCCGGTCAGAAATGAAATAGGAACTTACTTCCTGGGCATGGGTCTTCCGGGACAAGCCACTCCTCAACAGTATGACGGAAAATGGGATGCCCCCGAGAAAACGGTGAATAATTTCGGAGTGTCTATCCCCACATCCAAAGAACAACAATGGTTATGGCCATTCGACAGTTTCTGGATCGGAAACGAACATGCAGGTATCCACTGTGAATTCAGAGGCAGCACCTACAGCGGTCCGCTGTTGAATCTGTATCGTCCGGCCTATCCGGAAAGCTGGTTTAACGGCGGTAAGGGCGGCTTCTCTATACGGAAAGAGGCTGATGGAGTGAAAGCCGTGGCATATAGCGGAGCACGTACACTGGAACCCGACCAATCCATTACCTTCGACTTTGCCATGATTGTCACCCCGGTAAAACCACTGAATATGAAAAGCCAGTTCACGGACCGCTATTATCACAATGGCCCCAAACCCACACCGACACAGGCGGACATCGACGCAGGAGTACGCATCATCAACGTCCATCAGGGAAACGGCTACAACCCATTTATCAACTATCCCTTCCTGACAGTCGATAAGATAAAAGAATTCACCAAAGAGTGGCATGCCCGGGGATGCAAAGTAAAGATATACTATACGCTGCGCGAACTAAGCAACGCTACCGCCGAGATATGGGCCATCCGCAGCTTGGGACATGAAATACTGAGAGGCGGAGACGGCGGAGGATTCCCTTGGTGCCGCGAACACTTCGTAACGGATTATACACCGCAGTGGTACGAGCACTTTGACTATACCAACGAACAGGGTATCACGGCCGATGCATCCATACTAACAGCGGAAGGAGACTCCCGATGGTATAACTACTATATAGAAGGACTACGTTGGATGGTGCAGAACCTGGATATCGACGGTATCTATCTGGATGACGTTTCCTTCGACCGCCGTATCCTGAAACGAATGCGCCGGGCAATGGAAAGCGTAAAACAGGGATGCCTGATCGACTTGCATTCGAATACTGGATTTTCCAGGGGACCTGCCAATCAATATACAGAGTTCTTCCCGTATGTAGACAAACTATGGTTCGGCGAGAGCTTCCTTTATGATAAAATGACTCCGGCCAACTGGCTCGTAGAGTCATCAGGTATTCCGTTCGGACTAACAGGCGACATGCTGTACAGAGGAGGTAACGCATGGTTGGGAATGCAATATGGAATGACCGTTCGTTATCCATGGTATACGGAAGGAGTCAACTGCGATCCGCGACAGGTATGGAAGGTATGGGATTCATTCGGCATTGCAGATGCCGCCATGCTCGGATTCTGGGAAGAACACCCGGCCGTCTCCACATCCGACGAAGCTGTCAAAGTCACTGCCTACCGAAAGCCGGGAAAAGTCCTGTTATCCTTAGGTAATTATTCGGATGAAGTGAAGACCGTAAAGCTGAACATAGACTGGGAACAGACAGGGCTGGATCCACAACAGGTGAAACTCATGGCACCCGGGATTCCGGACATGCAACAAGCCACTGAATGGGACATCAACGCTCCGATTGTGACAGCTCCCCGAAAAGGTTGGCTGATCTATATAATCCCAAAGTAAACATTTTATAGTCTGCACAAGATTCAAGGTTTTTCTTTATCTTTGTGCAGACTATGATCAACCAATACTAACTAATCCTAATAACACCAAAAACATGAAGAAACTTTACTCACTTCTCTTCACTGCCTTGTTTGCCCTGCCGGCTGCACATGTCCATGCTACCGATTACACACAAGGACTCTCCATCTGGTTCGACACACCGAACACACTGCAAGGAAGAGCTATCTGGTACGGAAGCCGTCCCGACCTTTGGAAAGGCGAGAGCAAACCGGAAAGTGCAGGAGACACAGCCAGAAACCCGGATGCCAACTGGGAGTCACAATCTTTACCGATAGGAAACGGAAGCATCGGTGCCAACATCATGGGCTCGATAGAGGCAGAGCGCATCACTTTCAATGAGAAAACCCTCTGGAGAGGGGGACCTAACACCTCAAAAGGAGCAGAAGCCTACTGGAATGTGAACAAGCAATCGGCACACGTACTGGACGAAATACGCCAGGCCTTCAGCGAAGGAGACCAGAAGAAGGCTGCAATGCTGACACGTAAAAATTTCAATAGCGAAGTGCCTTACGAATCGAATCGTGAAAAGCCTTTCCGCTTTGGCAACTTTACCACTATGGGAGAATTTTACGTAGAAACCGGGCTGAGTGCTGTGAACATGAGCGGTTACAAACGTATTCTCTCACTGGACTCGGCACTGGCCATAGTGCAATTCAAGAAAGATGACGTAGCCTACGAGCGCAGTTACTTCATTTCCTATCCGGCCAATGTGATGGCAATCCGTTTCAAGGCAGACCGTCCGGGCAAGCAAAACCTGACTTTCAGCTATGCTCCCAATCCGGTGTCAACGGGAAGTATGACAACCGATGGCAATAACGGGCTCACATACACCGCCCACCTCGACAATAACGGTATGCAGTATGTTGTACGCATCCATGCCACCACTAAAGGCGGAACATTGTCAAACGCAGACGGAAAAATAACCGTAAAGGACGCGGACGAAGTAGTATTCCTCGTCACTGCGGATACGGACTATAAAATAAACTTTGATCCGGACTTCAAGGATCCCAAAACATATGTAGGAGTAAACCCTGTCGAAACCACCCGCCAATGGATGGACAATGCCGTAAGCATGGGATATGATGTATTGTTCAAGCAACATTATGATGACTACGCTACCTTGTTCAACCGGGTGAAGTTGCAGTTGAATCCGGATCAGCAAAGTGCCAATCTGCCTACAGCCAAGCGTTTGCAAAACTACCGGAAAGGACAACCGGACTTTTATCTGGAAGAGCTCTATTATCAGTTCGGACGCTACTTACTTATCGCCAGTTCGAGACCGGGTAACATGCCTGCCAACCTGCAAGGTATCTGGCACAATAACGTAGATGGACCATGGAGAGTAGACTACCACAACAACATCAATATACAGATGAACTACTGGCCGGCTTGCCCGACTAACCTCAATGAATGTACACTCCCGTTGGTGGACTTTATCCGTACACTGGTAAAACCGGGACAGAAAACAGCACAGGCCTACTTCGGAACAAGAGGATGGACCGCATCCATTTCAGCCAATATCTTCGGATTTACCGCTCCGCTCGAAAGCGAAGATATGTCGTGGAACTTTAATCCGATGGCCGGCCCCTGGCTGGCAACACACATCTGGGAATATTATGATTATACCCGTGACAAGAAATTCTTAAAAGAAACCGGATACGATTTGATTAAGAGCAGTGCTCAATTTGCTACTGATTTCTTATGGCGTAAACCGGACGGAACCTATACGGCAGCTCCTTCCACTTCGCCCGAACACGGACCGATTGACGAAGGGACTACCTTTGTGCATGCCGTGATCCGCGAGATTTTGCTGGACGCCATCGAGGCAAGCAAAGTACTCGGAGTAGACAGCAAAGAACGCAAACAGTGGCAAGAGGTACTGGCACATCTGGCTCCATACAAGGTAGGACGTTACGGGCAGCTGATGGAATGGTCGAAAGACATCGATGATCCCAAAGACGAGCATCGTCATGTAAACCATCTCTTCGGACTGCATCCGGGACATACCCTCTCACCTATCACCACTCCCGACTTGGCTAAAGCCGCAAGAGTGGTACTTGAACATCGTGGTGACGGAGCAACCGGATGGAGCATGGGATGGAAACTCAATCAATGGGCACGTCTGCAAGATGGCAACCATGCTTACAAGCTTTTCGGTAACCTGCTGAAAAACGGTACACTGGATAATCTGTGGGATACTCACCCGCCTTTCCAGATCGACGGGAATTTCGGAGGTACCGCAGGTATCACAGAAATGCTGTTGCAGAGTCACATGGGATTCATCCAATTACTCCCTGCATTACCGGACGCTTGGAAGGACGGAAGTATAAGGGGAATTTGTGCAAAAGGGAACTTTGAGGTGGATATGTCATGGAAAAACGGACAACTTGCAGAAGCCACCGTTTTCTCGAAAGCCGGTGAACCATGTACAGTAAGATATGGCGATAAAACTCTTTCTTTCAAAACAAGTAAAGGCAAGGTTTATAAATTGGCAGTAGAAGCCGATCGCCTGATCGTCAAATAATACTTCATAGTAGGCTGATAAAATAATATCCCCGGAGGAAAGATATTTTTCCTTCGGGGATATTTTTATTTCGTCACATCTTTATTCCTATTTAACGTGAGTTCGATATAAGGGTTAGAATTATTTATTTGAAAATTAGGAACATAGCGATAAAAGT
>NZ_JAFKPJ010000033.1:0-17062 GCF_019633765.1 Bacteroides sp. 11BF | reverse complement strand
AAAAATCAGCGACATGTACAACTTTTTACTCATATTTATCAACTTAAATTAATTCCGCCAACGGGTTTACTAATGACAAAAAAGAAATTGCCCGTTCGTTTTACGGGTCAGCACTTTACTATTGATAAAGTGCTAATAAAAGATGCAATAAGACAAGCAAATATAAGTAATCAGGATACGGTTTTAGATATTGGGGCAGGCAAGGGGTTTCTTACTGTTCATTTATTAAAAATCGCCAACAATGTTGTTGCTATTGAAAACGACACAGCTTTGGTTGAACATTTACGAAAATTATTTTCTGATGCCCGAAATGTTCAAGTTGTCGGTTGTGATTTTAGGAATTTTGCAGTTCCGAAATTTCCTTTCAAAGTGGTGTCAAATATTCCTTATGGCATTACTTCCGATATTTTCAAAATCCTGATGTTTGAGAGTCTTGGAAATTTTCTGGGAGGTTCCATTGTCCTTCAGTTAGAACCTACACAAAAGTTATTTTCGAGGAAGCTTTACAATCCATATACCGTTTTCTATCATACTTTTTTTGATTTGAAACTTGTCTATGAGGTAGGTCCTGAAAGTTTCTTTCCACCGCCAACTGTCAAATCAGCCCTGTTAAACATTAAAAGAAAACAGTTATTTTTTGATTTTAAGTTTAAAGCCAAATACTTAGCATTTATTTCCTGTCTGTTAGAGAAACCTGATTTATCTGTAAAAACAGCTTTAAAGTCGATTTTCAGGAAAAGTCAGGTCAGGTCAATTTCGGAAAAATTCGGTTTAAACCTTAATGCTCAAATTGTTTGTTTGTCTCCAAGTCAATGGGTAAACTGTTTTTTGGAAATGCTGGAAGTTGTCCCTGAAAAATTTCATCCTTCGTAGTTCAAAGTCGGGTGGTTGTCAAGATGATTTTTCTGGTTTGGTGTCGTCTTTTAAGCTGCCGCATAACAAATTAATAATACCAAATAAAAATACGTATAGATTAAAAAAAGTTCTTTGTGCTTTTGTCAGGGAACTTTTTTTTCGTAAATTTGCGTTCAATTATGCGGCAGTAATAATATACATATTAATACGAGTTAAGAATCCTGTAGTTTTCCACATGCTACGAGGAGGTATTAAAAGGTGCGTTTCGGCAATGCATCTATTGTAGTATATTATTGCTTAATCAAATGAACATTATAAATTTAGGAATTCTTGCTCACATTGATGCAGGAAAAACTTCCGTAACCGAAAATCTGCTATTTGCCTGCGGAGCAACGGAAAAGCGCGGCAGTGTTGATAAAGGTGACACCATAACAGACTCTATGGATATAGAAAAACGTAGAGGAATTACTATTCGGGCTTCTACGACATCTATTGTTTGGAATGGTGTGAAATGCAATATCATTGACACTCCGGGACACATGGATTTTATTGCAGAGGTGGAGCGGACATTCAAAATGCTTGATGGAGCAGTCCTCATATTATCGGCAAAGGAAGGCATACAAGCACAAACAAAGTTGCTGTTCAAGACTTTGCAAAAACTGCAAATCCCGACAATTATATTTATCAATAAGATTGATCGTGCCGGCGTAAATCTTGAGCGTTTATATCTGGACATAAAAACAAATCTGTCGCAAGACGTCTTGTTTATGCAAACGGTTGTCGATGGAGTAGTTTACCCGATTTGCACCTCAACAGATATAAGGGCAGAACACAAAGAATTTGTATGCAACCATGACGACGATATATTAGAACTATATTTGGCGGATAAAGAAATCTTACCGGCAGATTATTGGAATGCGATAATCGCTCTTGTGGCAAAAGCCAAAGCCTATCCGGTCTTGCATGGATCAGCAATGTGCAATATTGGCATCAATGAGTTGTTAGACGCCATCATTTCTTTTATATTTCCTCCGGCATCAGTCCCAAATAGACTTTCAGCTTATCTTTATAAAATAGAACATGCCCCCAAAGGGCATAAAAGAAGTTTTCTAAAAATTATTGACGGAAGTCTGAGACTTCGAACCGTTATAAAAGTCAATGATTCGGAAAAATTCATCAAGATTAAAAATCTAAAAACCATTTATCAGGGCAAAGAGATAAATGTTGATGAAGTGGTTGCTAATGATATCGCAATTATAGAAGATATAGAAGAATTAAGAATCGGAGATTATTTAGGTGTTAAACCTTGTCTGATTCAAGGATTATCTCATCAGCATCCCGCCCTCAAATCTTCTGTCCGACCAGACAAGCCCGAAGAGAGAAGCAAGTTGATATCCGCTCTAAATGTATTGTTTATTGAAGACCCGTCTCTGTCCTTTTCCATAAATTCATATAGTGATGAATTGGAAATCTCGTTATATGGTTTAACCCAAAAAGAAATCATACAAACATTGCTGGAAGAACGATTCTCCGTAAAGACCCATTTTGATGAAATCAAGACTATCTACAAAGAACGACCTAAAAAGAAGGTGAATAAGATTATCCATATCGAAGTCCCTCCCAACCCTTACTGGGCCTCAATAGGACTGACTCTGGAACCTTTACCGATAGGGTCAGGGGTGCAAATCGAAAGTGAAATCTCCTTTGGTTATCTGAACCATTCTTTTCAAAATGCCGTTTTTGAAGGAATCCGTATGTCTTGCCAATCGGGATTGCATGGATGGGAAGTGACGGATTTGAAAGTAACCTTTACTTATGCCCTTTATTATAGTCCGATAAGTACCCCTGCCGATTTTAGACAATTGTCTCCTTATGTCTTCAGGTTGGCTTTGCAACAATCAGGAGTGGATATTCTCGAACCGATGCTCTATTTTGAGTTACAGATACCACAAGTAGCAAGTTCCAAAGCTATTACAGATCTGCAAAAAATGATGTCTGAGATTAAAGGTATCAGTTGTAATAAAGAGTGGTGTCTTATTGAAGGGAAAGTTCCATTAAATACAAGTAAAGACTATGCTTCAGAAGTAAGTTCATACACTAAAGGCTTAGGCACTTTTATGGTTAAGCCGTGTGGGTATCAAATAACAAAAGGCGGTTATTCTGATAATACCCGTATGGAAGAAAAGGATAAACTTTTATTCATGTTTGAAAAATCAGTATCATCAAAATAATGGAACGATCCAGGAATTTCTATAAGACAATACGGTTGGGGTATATACTTATCTCCGTTCTTATCGGATGTATAGCATATAATAGCTTCTATGAATGGCAGGAGATAGAAGCATTAGAACTTGACAATAAAAAAATAGACGAGTTCCGAAAAGAGATAAACAATATCAATATTCAAATGATAAAATTTTCTCTATTTGGTGAAACAATACTGGAATGGAACGATAAAGATATCGAACATTACCATGCACAGCGTATGGCAATGGATAGTATGCTCTGCCGTTTCAAAGCTACCTATCCGGCAGAGCGTATAGACAGCGTACGCCATCTTCTCGAAGATAAGGAACGGCAGATGTGCCAAATCGTTCAAATACTTGAACAACAACAAGCCATCAACGATAAGATAACCAGTCAAGTACCTGTAATCGTGCAGAAGAGTGTACAGGAACAGCCCAAGAAGTCCAAGCGCAAAGGTTTCTTGGGCATCTTCGGCAAAAAGGAAGAAGCGAAACCAACTGTGACTACCACGATGCACCGTTCCTTTAACCGGAATATGAGAACCGAACAACAGGCACAAAGCCGCCGCTTATCGGTTCATGCCGATAGCCTTGCCGCACGAAATGCGGAACTTAACAGGCAACTGCAAGGACTGGTTGTTCAAATAGACGGGAAAGTACAAACTGACCTACAAAAGCGGGAAGCCGAGATAACAGCCATGCGGGAACGGTCGTTCATTCAGATTGGGGGCTTGACAGGGTTCGTTATACTGCTACTGGTCATATCATATATCATCATACACCGAAATGCCAACCGCATCAAGCGATATAAACAGGAAACCGCAGATTTAATCGAGCGACTGCAACAAATGGCAAAGCGAAACGAGGCACTGATAACCTCCCGCAAGAAAGCCGTACATACCATTACCCATGAATTACGCACACCGCTGACTGCAATAACGGGCTATGCCGGACTGATACAAAAAAACTTCAATGCGGATAAAACCGGGATGTATATCCGAAATATTCAGCAATCCTCCGACCGTATGCGTGAAATGCTTAATACTCTTCTGAGTTTCTTCCGGCTGGACGACGGCAAGGAACAGCCTAATTTCTCCACGTGTAGGATTTCATCAATAGCGCATACGCTCGAATCAGAGTTTATGCCAATTGCCATAAACAAGGGACTTGCTCTTACTGTGACGAATCACACGGATGCTGTTGTACTGACCGATAAGGAACGCATTCTACAAATTGGAAATAACCTGCTGTCAAACGCCATCAAGTTCACTGAGAACGGTGCCGTTTCTCTGACAATGGGGTATGATAACGGTATGCTGAAACTTATCGTCAAAGATACGGGTTCGGGTATGACCGAAGAGGAACAGCAACGTGTGTTCGGTGCGTTTGAACGTTTGTCAAACGCTGCCGCAAAGGACGGCTTCGGATTAGGTCTTTCCATTGTTCAGCGCATTGTGACAATGCTCGGCGGCACAATCCAGCTGAAGAGCGAGAAAGGCAAGGGCAGCCGTTTCACGGTGGAGATACCCATGCAGTCAGCCGAGGAATTGCCGGAACGGATAAATAAAACACAGATTCATCATAACCGAACACTCCATGATATTGTTGCCATCGACAATGACAAGGTACTTCTCCTAATGCTGAAAGAAATGTATGCACAAGAAGGGATACATTGCGACACTTGCACCGATGTTGCGGAACTGATGGAAATGATACGCCGGAAAGAATACAGTCTGCTTCTGACCGATTTGAATATGCCGGATATAAACGGCTTCGAGCTGTTGGAACTGCTACGCACCTCCAATGTGGGCAATTCAAGGATCATTCCGATTATTGTAACAACCGCTTCGGGCAGTTGCAACAGAGAGGAACTTTTAGAACGTGGATTTTCCGATTGCCTTCTCAAGCCGTTTTCCATATCGGAGCTGATGGAAGTTTCCGACAAGTGCGCCATGAAAGGTAAACAAAATGAAAAGCCTGATTTCTCCTCCCTACTGTCTTACGGCAATGAATCCGTCATGTTGGATAAACTGATAGCGGAAACCGAAAAGGAAATGCAGTCGGTCAGGGATGCGGAACAACGGAAAGACTTTCAAGAACTGGACGCCCTGACACACCACCTACATAGTTCGTGGGAGATACTGCGTGCCGACCAACCATTAAGGGAACTTTATAAACAGCTTCATGGGAGTGCCGTTCCCGATTATGAAGCATTGAACAACGCCGTGACTGCCGTATTGGATAAGGGTTCGGAGATAATCCGGCTGGCAAAAGAAGAAAGGAGAAAATACGAAAATGGATAAAACAAAAATCATCGTGGTGGAGGACAACATCGTATATTGCGAGTTTGTCTGCAACCTGCTGGCACGGGAGAAATTCCGTACCGTGCAGGCTTTCCACCTCTCGACAGCGAAGAAACTTCTGCAACAAGCCACTGACAATGATATAGTAGTTTCTGATTTGCGTTTGCCTGACGGTGACGGCATCGACCTATTGCGCTGGATGCGCAAAGAAGGCATGACGCAGCCGTTCATCATCATGACCGACTATGCCGAAGTACATACGGCGGTTGAAAGCATGAAACTCGGTTCGCTGGACTACATACCCAAGCAACTCGTGGAGGACAAACTCGTGCCTTTGCTCCGCACCATACTGAAAGAGCGGAATATCGGGCGAAGCCGCATGCCCGTATTTGCCCGTGACGGTTCAGCCTTTCAGAAAATCATGCACCGGATAAGGCTGGTAGCTCCTACCGACATGAGCGTACTGATATTCGGGGAGAACGGTACTGGCAAAGAGCATATTGCCCATCTACTGCACGATAAAAGCAAGCGTTCAGGCAAGCCTTTCGTGGCGGTGGACTGCGGCTCACTCACCAAAGAGCTTGCACCATCGGCGTTCTTCGGACACGTCAAAGGAGCGTTCACTGGTGCTGAAAACACAAAGAAAGGCTATTTCCACGAGGCGGAAGGCGGCACATTGTTTTTAGACGAAGTGGGTAATCTCGCACCAGAAACTCAACAGATGTTACTCCGTGCCATACAGGAACGGCGGTTCCGTCCCGTTGGCGACAAGTCCGACCGCAGTTTCAACGTCCGCATCATCGCCGCCACCAACGAGAATCTGGAAAAGGCGGTCAATGAAAAGCGTTTCCGGCAGGATTTGTTATACCGCCTACATGACTTTGAAATAACCGTTCTGCCCTTACGTGACTGTCAGGAGGACATCATGCCGCTGGCGGAGTTCTTCCGTGAGATTGCCAATAAGGAATTGGAGTGCAAGGTTAGCGGTTTCAGTTCCGAAGCACGGAAAGCGTTGCTGACCCATTCATGGCCGGGCAACGTGCGCGAACTTCGACAGAAAATCATGGGTGCGGTGTTGCAGGCTCAGACGGGACTTGTCACAAAAGAGCATCTGGAACTTGGGATAACCGAAACAACCTCTGTTACCGGCTTCTCCCTACGCAACGACGAGGAAGATAAAGAGCGGATTCTGCGTGCTTTGAAGCAGGCTGACGGGAACCGGAAGGTCGCTGCCGAATTGCTTGGAATAGGCAGGACAACACTCTATAATAAACTGGAAGAATATGGATTGAAGTATAAATTTGAGCAACCATAGCCCGCAATTCGCTGAAAATGGCTATCTTTGCATGACATATCAGAAGGTAACGGCGATTGGCAGAGCCTTTTGCCGCCTATATATAACATAAGACCGCAAGGCGTCCTAATGGGAATCTGGAAAATTAACATTAACAGGAACTATTGCGTGATTGCTTATGCTATGCCTACGCATAGCGTGCATTCACCTATTCCTGTTAAGGGCATTCCAGAGCCTCCATTAGTGATAGCGTGGATTGCACGCTACTTTTTTGCCCTTGCCCAACGAAAGGAAACGCTAATGGGTAAAGTACAGATTCTTGCCGTCCTCACGATGGACGGTTGTCAAAGCTCCGAGTTATATTGCAAAGCGTATAAGGAACTGCGCCTTGAAGATTGCGGTATCAACGAGATAAGGGAAAACGCCCTTTATCATATCACACCCGACTATTCCATCTCTATGCTCGACGAATGGCGGAAATCCGCAACAGACATCTGCTATCTGGCGGAAGTCACTCCTGAAAAGGCGGACTACATCAATGGGCTGTTACGTATGCGTGTGGTGGATGAAATCATACTTTATACGCTTCCTTTCATTGCCGGAACGGGAAAGCGTTTCTTCCAGTCCGCCTTGCCACAGGAACAATGGACGCTGACCTCGCAGAAGGTGTACCGCAACGGAGTGGTCCGCCATATCTATAAAGCGTGCGTTTGATGTCCGGAAAATGGACGAATGTTCAGGAAATGAACACTTTAAGTCGAAAATAATTCCTGACAGACAAATAAATTGCAAAATTATCACACTGAAATCCAGCACCTTGCAGAGAGTGTGCCGGATTTTTTATTTTATGAACACGCTTTTTGCCAATCATATTCATGTGCGCATACCGAAAAACAGAGTGTAAAATTTCAAAATTGACAGGATATGAATTATTTCTTATTGGCGGAAACCGAGTTCTTCCGCCGTATAAACGAAGCCGGGGACTGCAATATGGAAACGGCATATACGGCTTTCGCCACGCAAGTAATCGAGCTATGCAGCGGCAATGTGGACACCAACCGCACCATCATCGCACTGGCTTACATCGAAATCGAGTTGCAGCACCATCCCATGCGCAATCTTCCCGAAGAAAAGAGGGAGGTTGCAGCCTATATCAGCAAGGCACTCTCTTTAGTGAGGAAGATGCAGAAGTTCCTTGCCGCTCCCCAAGTGCCACCACTAATCCCCATCCGTACATCCTCCGACAACACAACCGAAAATCCCGCCTCACCCCTGCAATGGACGGGCAACGCCATCGACCTCGTGGAACTTATCTACGGCATCAACGAGATGGGCTGCATCAACAACGGCAACATGCCGCTCAAACAGCTCGCCCCGCTCCTCTACAAGATTTTCGGTATCGAATCAAAGGACTGCTACCGTTTCTATATCGACATCAAACGCCGGAAAAACGAAAGCCGCACTTACTTCCTTGACAGGATGCAGGAGAAACTGAACGAGAGGATGCTCCGCGACGAGGAAATGGAACGTTTGAGAAAATAATCCTGTACCAATGATGAATCAGGGGGTGACGTTATGTCATTCTCTGATTTTTTGTAGGTTTTGTCCTGCTGTGTAGATACATTTCGTTATCTATTCGCCCGAAAACCAGCGAAAAGCACTATCTTTGTACCCACGTTACAGAATTGTATATGAGCATAGACAACCTCGACATAATAAAACGGTTGATAGCCGAAAAAGAATGCGGACGGGTGGAGTTCAAGGAAACCACCGGACAGTTGGAGCGCGGCATGGAAACGCTTTGCGCCTTCCTTAACGGCGAAGGCGGCACGGTATTGTTCGGTGTCACCGACAAGGGAAAAATCATCGGACAAGACGTGAGCGACAAAACCAAGCGGGATATAGCGGACGCGATCCGGCGTATCGAGCCGTTTGCCACAGTTGAAGTTTCTTATACTGAAATACCAGACACTGGCAAAAGTGTCATCGCACTGTCTGCGGAAGAACAAAGATATATGCGTCCGTTCTCTTACAAAGGACGGGCTTACCTGCGGGTGGAAAGCGCGACATCCATCATGCCGCAGGAGATATATAACCAATATCTGATACAGCGGGGCGGGAAATACGCTTGGGAGGCAATAGCAAATCCTGACCTTAAAATATCCGACCTTGACGAACATGCCGTCATTAGTGCTGTTCGCGGGGGAATCAGAAGCGGTCGTTTACCTGAAGCAACCATAAGGGAAGACTTGCCGACCATTCTCGAAAAATTCAGTCTGTTGCATGACGGGAAACTTAACAATGCTTCAGCAGTGCTGTTCGGTCATGATTTTTATTATTATCCCCAATGCCTGCTCCGTCTGGCGCGTTTCAAAGGCACGACGAAAGACGAGTTTATAGACAATCAACGTGTCACTGGGAATATCTACGCGCTGCTGGATGCTGCAATGGCGTTCTTTTTCAAACATCTGTCACTTTCCGGTAAGATAGAAGGGCTGTACCGTGAGGAAGAACTGGAAATCCCGTACAAGGCATTGAGAGAGTGCTGCACAAATGCGTTGTGCCACCGCCTGTACCACCGTCCCGGCAGTTCGGTGGGAATCGCCATCTATGACGACCGTGTGGAAATAGAGAACAGCGGGACATTTCCGCCGGATATAACAATGGAAAAACTGTTAAGCGGGCATAATTCAGAACCGCAAAATCTAATCATAGCAAACGTGCTGTATAAAAGCGAGGTCTTGGAAAGTTGGGGACGGGGCATCGGGCTTATGATAAGCGAGTGCCGGCGTGTCGGCATTCCGGACCCCGAATTTCACACGGACGGAAACAGCGTATGGGTCGTTTTCCGCTATACCCGGAAAGCAGTCGGGTCATACCCGACAGTCACCCCACAGTCGCCCGATAGTTACCCGACAGTTACCCCGCAAGTGGGAAAAGTTCTGTCTGCAATCGGGAATCAGACACTATCGACAAAAGATGTTATGGAAATGATAGGATTGAAGGACAAAAGCAATTTTCTGGAGCTTTATCTGTATCCTGCAATAAGGTTGGATTTAGTAGAACCGATTTATCCGGAAAAGCCGAAACACCCGCGACAGAAATACCGTCTTACGGAGAAAGGTCTGGATTTAATTAAAAATAAATAGTCATGAACTCGCAAACTGTAGAAATAACATCTGCTGGCATTAGGAAAATATTGAATAAATATACTCCAGAGCGAGCTATTGCCGAATATGTATGGAATGGATTTGATGCAAAAGCAACCGTTGTAAATATTGATTTTGAAATTGACAATGCAGAATTGGACACAATCAAAAATATTAGAATAACAGACAATGGTACAGGCATCTGCTATGAAGAATTACCTATAAAATTCAAAAAATTCTATGAGTCTCAAAAGAGAATAGCCAACGAGAATAATACTGAATTTACAAGAGGAAAAAACGGTTATGGTCGTTTTACTTTCTATAAATTTGCGAGATTTGCTAATTGGGAAACACGCTATAGTAAAGATGCACAAATAATGTCTTATGACATTAGAATTGATAGCGATACTTTAAAAGACTACACTACAACAGAGCCACTTGTATCTGATGACACAACAACAGGTACTTGTGTCGTTTTTAATGAGATTTCTTCTGATATTTCCAGTTTGTTTATAACGAAGACTCTTATCCCTTATCTAAAGGCTGAATTTGCGTGGTTTTTAGAATTGAAATCCGAATATCAAATATACATCAATGGGCAAGAATTAGATTATTCTTCTATAATAGCAGAACAAGAATCAATATCACCGATATTATCACATAACCAGAAAAATAACATCAACTTTCAATGCAAGTATATCCGATGGAATGTAAAGATGAATGATGAATATTCTCGATTTTACTTCTTGAATAATGACTTGGAGTTAAAATTTACCAAAACGACATTATTAAATAAAAAAGGAGATAATTTTTGGCATTCTGTAATTGTGATTGATGATTTCTTCAATGAAATCAATTGTGATAACGAATTAGACGATAATGCTATTCAACCTAAATTGTTTGATAATTCTGCTGATAGAAAATTATTTAAGGAACTAATTACGCAACTCAATGAGTTTCTCAAAAAGAAAAGACGCCCATTCCTAAAGGAGCAAGCAGAAGTTATGGTAACCAAATATAAGAATGAAGATGTTTTCCCTAAATTTGGTACTGAAGATTGGGATATAGTGCGTAGAGAAGGTTTGGAAAACTTCGTAAAGGAACTATACGAAGTAGAACCTGCTGTTTTCATGAAGTTGAACAAAGAACAAAAAAGAGTTTTCTTAGAACTTCTAAATTTGGTGATGGATAGCGGTGAGCGCGATAGTCTGTTTAAGATTTTAGATGCAGTTGTTGAATTAGACTCGAACGATAGGAAAGAATTTGCAAAAATATTAGAAATAACGAGGTTAAAACAAGTCGTTTCCACGATTAAGCTTATTTCAGACAGATTGCTGACACTGGAGAATCTAAAAAAGATTGTTTTTAATCATACTTTACAAGCCAATGAAGTTCGTGATTTGCAGTCGTTCATAGAAAAACACTATTGGATTTTTGGCGAAGAATATAGAATGGTATGTGCGGAAGAGGTCAAATTTGAAGAGGCTTTAAGAAAATACATTTATATTCTGCGTGGAGTTAGCGAGAAAAAATATATTGCTCACCCTAATAAATACAAAGAAATGGATTTATTTCTTACTGGTACTGATTTTAGGGATGGGAGACCTCATAATATAGTTGTGGAAATCAAAAATCCGACAACTATAAAACAATTAAAATCAGAACAGTTAAATCAATTAGAACAATATATGGATGTTATTCTAAAACAAGATTGTTTTAATGATGCTAATGAGTTCTGGACTTTCATTTTGATAGGACAAGACTATGATGATATTGTAGGTCGAAGGGTCATAAATAAGCTTACTGGTTTAGTCCAAAATGACAGTAATTATAGCCTCTATGTAAAAAAATGGAGTGAAATAACAAATGAGGTGGAACGTAGGCTGAAATATTTGCTTGATAAGCTCAAAATAGAAAGAGCCACTTTATCTAAATCCCAATCATTAAATGAGGTAATGAATGAAGTTTCAAATAACACGGCCGCAATGGTTAGTTGAACTTAATATAGTCATAATGCTCAATATAAAGAATTACAAATTACTCCTGTCACAGATAGCTGTAGCAGGAGTAATTCTCAAAACGGGAGTCTGATACATCTTGTTGTTATATATTATTTCTGTTGCAACAGATGTTTCAGATTCTCGTCACCAGCGATGCGCTCCAACTCGTCGGCGACAATCTGTTTCACCTCCTCCTTGATGCGCCTGTAATTCGCCTTCACCATTTCCTTCATGCAGTCGTTGCCGTTCGCGTCCGCGAAGTCGGTAATGACGGGTATCGGCTTGTAGGCTTTCTCCTCGCGCTTCATTTTCTCGGCATCCACGACAATCTCACAGTGGAAAATCTTCTGCTTGATACGCTCGTTGAAGTTGTCGGACACCGAACCGACGAACATCCCCTGCGTCAAGCCGGAAATTTTGCTCGGCGGGATAAGCGCGTCCATCTGCGTGTTGATGGAGGTGGAAACATCCTGCCGGTTGATGGAGATGGACTGCCGCTTTTGAAGCACCTTTCCGAACCGCTCCGAGAGCGTCTTGGCTGTTTCGCCCACCACCTGCCCGGAGAAGATATTGCCGACCGTGTTCATCACCACTTTCGCCTCGCGGTCCCCATAGTCACGCACCAACTGGCTGAAATCCTGAAAACCCAGACACACGGCAACCTTGTTGCTTCGCGCGGTGGCGATAAGGTTGTCCAGCCCCTTGAAGTATATCGTCGGCAGCTCGTCTATGATGACCGACGACTTCAGCATCCCTTTCTTGTTGATAAGTTTAACGATACGGGAATTATACAGACCGAGAGCCGCCCCGTATATGTTCTGTCGGTCGGGATTGTTGCCCACGCAGAGAATTTTCGGTTCTTCGGGATTGTTGATGTCCAGCGTGAACTCGCTGTCCGACATTACCCAATAGAGCTGCGGGGAAATCATGCGTGACAGCGGAATTTTCGCCGAAGCAATCTGCCCCATTAACTGCTCCGCAGCCCCTCCGAGCCACGCGTCCATGAATGGCGAGAGATAGTTCTCCAGTTCGGGATAAGAGGTCAGAATCGGGAAAATATCCTCGTAACGGCGGTTCAGGAACTCGATGGCATGGGGGAACGTGCAATACTTGCCGTTCTGAAAAATTTTAAGATACCAGATGATAGCCGCGAAAAGGATGATGGGCGATTCCACAAAGAAGTCGCCCTGCTTCTGCACCCAACTCTTGTTTAAATTGAGCATGATGGTGTACGCGCTCTCGTAAGCGTCCGTAATGTCCTCCATGAAATCTGGGTGAATGGGATTGCAACGGTGGCTGCGTCGCGGGTCGTCGAAGTTTATCACGTAGAACTTCGGCTTCACCTTGTATCCCTCCGGGTGGTTGAGCAGATGATTATAGGCTATCGTGGACAAGTCACTGAATTTGAAATCATAGACATACATCGAGAAGCCCTTCTCAATCTGCTGCTTGATGAAACTGTTTACCACCGCGTATGACTTTCCGCTGCCCGGCGTACCCAGCACGATGGAGGCGCGGAATGGGTTCACCACGTTGATCCAGCCGTTGTTCCAACGTTTCCTATAATAAAAGCGGGTGGGCAGATTGACCGAATACTCGCTTTCGATGAGCCGTGTTTCCTGCATGAAGCTCTCGTTCTCGTTGTTGAACACGTCATCCATAAGGTTGTGTTTCAACAGGCGGCTCATCCACAGACCGCCCATCAGCAGGCAGACATAGCCCGTGCCTACGGTCAGCGCGTAAAGTCCCGTCACCGCTTCAACCGGCAGCGGCAATGCCAGTATCCACCAGTTGAGGAAGAACAACACGAACCCTGCGGCAAGTGCCGTCCAGATCCTTCCCCAAGTGATTTTCTCTCCCTTGACGCCCTTCGTCCCCAGACAGGACAGGGCAAGCAGGAGGACGGCGAACAGTTTCGTGTAGAGGATGGAATGGAACAGCCCCGCCGTGCGGTTGAAGTTCATCAGGATTCTGTCCACTACGCCGATGTCCACGCCCCAGAGCCGTATGGCTTCATAGCAGAACCAGTACACGTTCATGACCACTAAAATAATACTCACGGCACGCAGAAAATCCATGATTTTCGCCAATGCCCTCAAATCGTCTTCTTGTTGTGACATAGATTGAAAAATTTTGATGTTGATACTTACGGTTACATTCCCAAGCCCTTGCGCCTCTTCTTTTTCCTCTTGCGCTGCATCGCCCGGATAAAGGCTTCCTCCTCGGCATCCACAGCCGGACCTTCGGGAGTGAGCAGACCGACACCGCCCGCCGTGTTCTCGTGGTCGGATGCGGTCTGTCCGCGCATATCCTCTTCTGTTTCCACCGGAACGGACAGCGGAATCGGCGGCTGTCCGGCATAAGGCAGCGTAAAGTGTTCCTGCAAGGCGTTGGCGGAAAGTTCCTTGCCCATGCGCGAGCCGTTCAGCACGCAGCCCGTTCGGTGGTCTATGAACGTGGCTCCGTAGATGCGCCCTTCCTCCGTGTAGCGCAGTACGGTGTCGATGCCCTTTTCCTTGAGCCGCGAAACGAACTTCTCCTTGTCATACGTGCCTTCAAGCACGGAAAGCACGGTGCGTTTCGTCATGTCGGCGAGTTTCCGGTCCTTAATCTCCTGTTTGGAACGGGCAAACTTCTTCTGCACGGCTTCATAGCCTGCGGACTTCCCGAAAAGCGAGGACTTGAACGGGTTGCCAGTCTTGTTCCCGGCATCATCGGTGACGGAATAGACCAGCCCGTGATACTCACGCCCGCGCACGTTTCCCCGCGCTTCCTCCACCGTCATATTATATAAGGATAGGAGGGCGCGATATTCGCCCATCGTCCGGAAACGGTACTGTCCACTCAGAGCCTTGACGGTATTTCCGACCTGCCTCTTCACGTCGCCCGCCGAAGCGTCCACCTTGCGCAGCGGATTTTCCAGCCGTAGGTTCTTACGCTCCGCCGGGTGCAGCCCGTACTTCCGTTCCAGTTCCCTGCGGATGCGGTCGCTGCGGCGGAAGAGGAAATCCTGATTGAGCCGCCTGCCTTTCTCGTCCACATTGATTGTCACGATGTGCAGGTGGTGACGGTCTATGTCCTCGTGCTTGACAACAAGGTACGGCTGGTTCCCGTAGCCGAGTTTCTCCAGATACTCGCGTGCGATGTCCTGCAATTCCGTATCTGTCAGCACGTCGTCGGGATGCGGGTTGAGCGAGATATGGAGTACCGGTTTCTCCACCCTCGTATGCTCCGGCATACAGGCGAGAAAACCTTCCATCGCCTTGCGTATGTCCACCGTCCCCGTGCCGTCATTGTAGATGCGGTTGGTGGTGAGCAGCCGCCCTTTCGCCCCGTTGATCTTTTCCCCGTTGTAGGCAAGCGCGCCGTACAACGACTTTCCTACACTGATTTTTGCGACCATTTCGCCTCCATTTCCCTTGAAAGTTCCACAATCTGACGGCTCAGTTTCACGAGTTCGACGGTCTGTTGCTCCAGCTTGTAGAGCAACGCCATCGCCTTTTTCTCGGAAAAATGCAGCCTGAGTTCCTTCACGACTTGGTTGTAGTTCGTGCCTACCGCGCGGAACTGCGCATGGAAATCGGACAGTCTGGTGTAGTAATCCACCAGCGTCCTGTCCACTTTCAGCACCCTGAACGGTTGCCCGAAGAAGTGCGCCTTGATGAAAACCGACTTGGCGTAAACGCCCGACTTCTCGAACATGGCGAGGAAACGGTTGTGTTCCTCCTCGTTGAAACGGACGGTGTAACGGAACACCGCCGGGTCAAGTTTGGGATTTCTCCCGGTCTTGTTTCTTTTCTCTTTCATATAAACTTTGGATTTAGCGGATGGACGGCATAAGCCGCCGCTTCTTGGCACAGACACCGCAGGTTTGAAAGGCTTCCCGACTTCGGAGAGGAAGCCCGCCCCCTGCAAGGGCAAGTGCTTTTCGTGGCTGCTCAAAACGTTTTGAGCGGCTGAAAAGACATCTTGCTATGTTCAGGTGAACATAAAAATCCGTCGGGGACGGATTGGGGGAATGCCTTTCAAACTCCGGGCTGCGCCACCTGCGGCGAACCCTGCCGTTCGGGTGCAAAGTTACGCCCTTAAAGCGGTATCGGACAGGGGCTTGACCCGGACAATCAGTGCCAACCGACGCAACGTGCTGCCACTTGCCGGAGAAGTAATACAAGTTCCAAAATATCCTTGTTTATTTGCAGCGTGATTCGGATGTGGGACTGAAAATACACTCCTTCCGCCGGATGTTCGGACACCAATCCGGGCATCAATCCAAACGGTTGAAAACAGGTGTATGTATTCAGACAGTTTTCCAAGCACACGTCCATGCGGACGGATAAAAGCATGGGCGGTTGGACAAACCGATGATTACCCATAGGCACAGCCGGATTAAGGAGTGAATAAATAAATGAATGGGAGCGCGTGCGTACGTACTAATGGCAATACGCTACCGCCACCGGACAGATGTATAACCAAATAAATTATCAAACAAATGAAAGAAGCAACTTATGTGGCAATCTCCACGCAGAAAGGTGGAGCGGGTAAGACAACCCTGACGGTGCTTGTAGCAAGCTACCTGCACTATGTGAAAGGCTACAACGTAGCCGTGGTGGACTGCGATTTTCCACAGTACAGTATCCATGACATGCGCAAGCGCGACATGAAAGCTGTCATGGAGGACGGGCATTACAAGGTGATGGCGTATGAGCAGCTCAAACGGCTGAAGAAGAACCCGTACACCATCAGATGCAGCCGTGCGGAAGATGCGGTAAAGACTGCCGAAAATCTGGTGGCAGCGCAGCCCGACCTTGATTTCGTGTTCTTCGACTTGCCGGGAACCATCAACAATGCCGATGTGGTGCAGACCATTTCCAAAATGGACTACATCTTCACGCCCATCATCGCCGACCGTGTGGTGATGGAGAGTTCCATTAAGTTCGCCACCGTTATCAACGAACAGATGATAAGCACGGGCAAGTCCGGTATCAAAGGGATTTACCTCGTGTGTAACATGGTGGACGGGCGCGAAAAGACGGAACTTTACAAAGCATACGACAAGGTCTGTGCCGAGTTCGCCCTGTCCATTCTGGAAACACATCTGCCGGACAGCAAGCGTTTCCGCAAGGAGACGGCGGCAGAACGCAAGGCAGTATTCCGCTCCACGGCGTTTCCGGCGGACAAAATACTGGTACGCGGCAGCAACCTCGACAAACTCGTC
>NZ_JAFKPJ010000032.1:0-22604 GCF_019633765.1 Bacteroides sp. 11BF | reverse complement strand
TGAGGGGAAACCCTCATGTACGGTTCTGAGGGGGGAAGAGGGCAGTAATGCCCTTGACCTACCCGATCGACCGTCCGACCTGCAACAGCGTGACGGACGGGGAGTTAGAGCAGGCAACGAGATAGCCAAGCATTTCGCCGGGAACAACGTGGACGTAATAATCTACGCGGTGGAAAAATCACTGGACAGTTACAAGTTCAACCTCCTGCACTGCAAGCAGACTTTCATCAGCCAGCTTAAAAGCGGTGCTATGGAAGCGCGTACCATCGACGAGGGGGCAATGGACGAGAAATCGGGCATGAACTTCTCGGAATATATGGCGTTGCTATCCGGCAACACCGACCTGCTGGACAAGGCGAAACTGGAAAAACGTATCGCCTCGCTCGAAGGGGAACGCAAGTCGTTCAACAAGGGCAAGCGTGATTCGGAGTTCAAGCTGGAATCGAAGACCCGCGAGCTGGGCAACAACACAGCTTTCATAGATGCCATGACGGAGGACTGGAACCGCTTCCTCTCTGTGGTGCAGACCGACAAGGAGGGCAATCACCTTAATATAATAAAGGTGGACGGAGTGGATTCCGCCGATGAGAAAGTCATCGGAAAGCGTTTGCAGGAGATAGCCAAGAATGCCACGACCGGAGGGTTGTACACGCAGGTTGGAGAGTTTTACGGTTTCCCGATAAAGGTGGTCAGCGAAAGGATACTCAAAGAGGGATTGGAGTTTACCGACAACCGCTTCGTGGTCGAGGGGAACTACAAGTACACCTACAACAACGGGCATCTGGCGCTGGCTGACCCGTTGGCCGCCGCCCGCAACTTCCTCAACGCGATTGAGAGAATCCCCTCCATCATCGACCAGTATAAAGCGAAGAATGAGGTCTTGGAACGTGAGATACCGCAGTTGCAGGAGATAGCAGGCAAGGTGTGGAAGAAGGAGGAAGAACTGAAACAGTTGAAGTCCGAACTTGCCGCCCTTGACCGCAAGATACAGCTGGAACTTGCGCCGCCTACACCCGAAATCACCGAAAAGGAGCATGAAGGGCAACAGGTCAAACCGGAAGCGAAAGGTGTGCGAAACGGTATCAGGCAATATCCCGAAGATACATCACCGCAAATACGCAATCCATCGGAAAGTATTATCGCCAATCACACCATAACTGGGCATCCGGGGCTGTATGCCAAGGAGGAAACCCGGTCCAAAGGATTGAAAATATAACCTTAGGAATTTTATCTGAAGTATTAATAAGGGCTATCCCAAAAGGTCTAAAAGTAAATTTTATCCTTTCTGCAAGTATCTGTAGGATGGCAACTGCATTTTTTTTCTTTTTGGGCAGCCCTTATTAAAATTTATTCTTATTTTAGGTTATATACATTCATGTCCATTTATGTAAAAAATCCTGCTGACCTTGTTTATGTCTTGTCAGTCACCATTTGCAAAACCATATTTGACCCTCAAAGAGGCTGAATTTGATAAGCAACTTGCTACATACTCATAATAAGGAGCTAAATAGAACACGAATGGGAAATACTCAAATGCCAAACTAAAGAAGATATTGGCCAAAATAAACGCTATACCGAGAGAGAAACTTGATTTTTCAACTTCCTAAAACGGTGTTGTTCAAACATTTCTACTTATTTGTACTTGCCAGTTGAACCTACGCTTCCCTAATAAAATGTCTATGGTAAAAAAAGTTAAAAAATCCTCCCACTTTTGTTAGATATATTTTTTTTGTGTAATTTTGCAATCGTTATGCGGCAGTAATAATATACATATTAATACGAGTTAGTAATCCTGTAGTTCTCACATGCTACGAGGAGGTATTAAAAGGTGCGTTTCGACAATGCATCTATTGTAGTATATTATTGCTTAATCCAAATGAATATTATAAATTTAGGAATTCTTGCTCACATTGATGCAGGAAAAACTTCCGTAACCGAGAATCTGCTGTTTGCCAGTGGAGCAACGGAAAAGTGCGGCCGTGTGGATAATGGTGACACCATAACAGACTCTATGGATATAGAGAAACGTAGAGGAATTACTGTTCGGGCTTCTACGACATCTATTATCTGGAATGGAGTGAAATGCAATATCATTGACACTCCGGGACACATGGATTTTATTGCGGAAGTGGAGCGGACATTCAAAATGCTTGATGGAGCAGTCCTCATCTTATCCGCAAAGGAAGGCATACAAGCGCAAACAAAGTTGCTGTTCAATACTTTACAAAAACTGCAAATCCCGACAATTATATTTATCAATAAAATTGACCGTGACGGTGTGAATTTAGAGCGTTTGTATCTGGATATAAAAACAAATCTGTCTCAAGATGTCCTGTTTATGCAAACTGTTGTCGATGGATTGGTTTATCCGATTTGCTCCCAAACATATATAAAGGAAGAATACAAAGAATTTGTATGCAACCATGACGACAATATATTAGAACGATATTTGGCGGATAGCGAAATTTCACCGGCTGATTATTGGAATACGATAATCGATCTTGTGGCAAAAGCCAAAGTCTATCCGGTGCTACATGGATCAGCAATGTTCAATATCGGTATCAATGAGTTGTTGGACGCCATCACTTCTTTTATACTTCCTCCGGCATCGGTCTCAAACAGACTTTCATCTTATCTTTATAAGATAGAGCATGACCCCAAAGGACATAAAAGAAGTTTTCTAAAAATAATTGACGGAAGTCTGAGACTTCGAGACGTTGTAAGAATCAACGATTCGGAAAAATTCATCAAGATTAAAAATCTAAAAACTATCAATCAGGGCAGAGAGATAAATGTTGATGAAGTGGGCGCCAATGATATCGCGATTGTAGAGGATATGGATGATTTTCGAATCGGAAATTATTTAGGTGCTGAACCTTGTTTGATTCAAGGATTATCGCATCAGCATCCCGCTCTCAAATCCTCCGTCCGGCCAGACAGGCCCGAAGAGAGAAGCAAGGTGATATCCGCTCTGAATACATTGTGGATTGAAGACCCGTCTTTGTCCTTTTCCATAAACTCATATAGTGATGAATTGGAAATCTCGTTATATGGTTTGACCCAAAAGGAAATCATACAGACATTGCTGGAAGAACGATTTTCCGTAAAGGTCCATTTTGATGAGATCAAGACTATCTACAAAGAACGACCTATAAAAAAGGTCAATAAGATTATTCAGATCGAAGTACCACCCAACCCTTACTGGGCCACAATAGGGCTGACTCTTGAACCCTTACCGTTAGGGGCAGGGTTGCAAATCGAAAGTGACATCTCCTATGGTTATCTGAACCATTCTTTTCAAAATGCCGTTTTTGAAGGGATTCGTATGTCTTGCCAATCTGGTTTACATGGATGGGAAGTGACAGATCTGAAAGTAACTTTTACTCAAGCCGAGTATTATAGCCCGGTAAGTACACCTGCTGATTTCAGACAGCTGACCCCTTATGTCTTCAGGCTGGCTTTGCAACAGTCAGGTGTGGACATTCTCGAACCGATGCTCTGTTTTGAGTTGCAGATACCCCAAGTAGCGAGTTCCAAAGCTATTACAGATTTGCAAAAACTGATGTCTGAGATTGAAGACATCAGTTGTAATAATGAGTGGTGTCATATTAAAGGGAAAGTTCCATTAAATACAAGTAAAGACTATGCCTCAGAAGTAAGTTCGTACACTAAGGGCTTAGGCATTTTTATGGTTAAGCCATGTGGGTATCAAATAACAAAAGACGGTTATTCTGATAATATCCGCATGAACGAAAAAGATAAACTTTTATTCATGTTCCAAAAATCAATTTATGAATTAATACAAAACAAGAAGAAAATATGAACAAGCAATTCATTATCACGAATTTCGCCGCATTTGCTCTCATGCTGTTCCTGCCGACCGGATGCAGGCAGGCGGACGGCAAGCAGGATGCGGTGCAGAGTTATCGGGTCATAAAGGTCGCGGCAAGTCCGGTGGAAATCTCCGAGTCCTATTCCGCCGCCATACGCGGACGGCAGGATGTGGACATCCTGCCGCAAATATCCGGGCGCATTATCCGTCTGAAAGTGAAAGAGGGTGAACGGGTGAAGACCGGTCAAGTATTGGCTGTAATTGACCAAGTGCCCTATCGGGCGGCATTACGCACGGCGCAGGCCAATGTCAGCGCGGCACAGGCAAAAGTGGAAACGGCAAGAATCGAGCTGCGGGGCAAGCAGGCATTGTTTGACGAGAAGGTCATATCCGACTACGAGCTTTCTCTCGCCCGGAACCAACTGGCAGTGGCGTGTGCTGAACTCGAACAGGCAAAGGCACAAGAATCGGATGCACGCAACAATCTCTCCTATACGGAAATCAAAAGCCCGAGCAACGGAGTAGTAGGCACATTGCCCTATCGCATCGGTGCGCTTGTCGGTCCCAATATGGCACAGCCTTTCACGGTCGTGTCCGACAATGCGGAGATGTATGCCTATTTCTCCATTTCGGAGAATATGCTACGGCGATATTCGGCTCGCTATGGCTCGATTGACAGCATGATAGCCGGGACGCCGGAAGTGGGCCTGCAACTCAACGACGGCAGCCTGTACAAGGCGAAAGGACGTATTGAAACCGTAAGCGGCGTGGTGGATCCTGTTACCGGAACGGTACAAATCAAAGCCCTGTTCCCCAATCCCGACCGCGAACTGTTGAGTGGCAGCATCGGCAATGTCATCCTTCAAAACCCGAAAACGGAGGCCGTAACCATTCCCATGACCGCCACCGTGGAACTGCAGGACAAGATTATCGCTTACCGTCTGAAAAACGGACAGGCGGAAGCCGCCTATCTCACGGTGGACCGCCTGAACGACGGCAACCGGTTTATCGTAAAAGAAGGTCTTTCGGTCGGTGACACCATTGTCGCCGAAGGCGTGGGACTGGTGAGAGAAGGCATGAGCATAACCCCTAAAAACGAAACGAAATGAACCTGCGATTTTTTATAGACCGCCCGGTGTTTTCGGGCGTTATCTCGGTGGTGATTGTACTGTTGGGCATGATTTCCATGTTTTCCTTGCCGGTGGAACAATACCCCGACATCGCACCTCCGACCATCAACGTATTCGCAACTTATCCGGGAGCAAACGCTGAAACCGTGCAGAAGGCAGTGATAACCCCTCTGGAAGAAGCCATCAACGGAGTGGAAGACATGACCTATATGACTTCCACGGCATCGAATACGGGAGATGCTTCCATCAACATCTATTTCAAACAGGGAACCAACGCGGACATGGCGGCGGTAAACGTGCAGAACCGCGTGAACGGCGCACTGAGCCAACTTCCGGCGGAAGCCACCAAGACCGGTGTCACCACTGAAAAGCAGCAGAATGCCGAACTGATGACTTTCGCGCTCTATTCGCCCGATGACCGCTTCGACCAGACCTTCCTGAGCAATTACGTGAAAATCAATGTCGAGCCGAGGCTGAAACGTATCAGCGGCGTGGGAAAGGCACAGTTGTTCGGTTCCAACTACAGCATGCGACTTTGGCTGCGTCCCGACAAGATGGCGCAATACGGGCTTATCCCCGATGACATCTCTGCCGTACTTGCACGACAGAACATCGAGGCCGCCACCGGCTCCTTCGGTGCCAATCATCCTACCGCCAATGAATACACGATGAAATACCGCGGACGCTTGTCCGGAGCGGAAGAGTTCGGTGAGCTGGTCGTCAAGTCACTGCCGGGCGGCAATGTGCTTCGGTTGAAAGAGGTTGCCGATGTGGAACTGGGCGATGAATACTACAACTATTCCTCCGAGGTGAACGGGCATCCGGCAGCTATGATGCTCATCAACCAGAAAGCCGGGTCCAATGCATCAAGCACCATCAAGGAGATTCACGAAGTGCTTGACGACCTTAGCCGGGACTTGCCCGAAGGGACGGAATTCGTGGTGCTTACCGATACCAACAAGTTCCTGTATGCCTCCATCCACTCTGTCCTCCGCACCTTATTGGAAGCGATACTTCTGGTCATCGTGGTGGTGTATGTGTTCTTGCAGGACATCAAGTCAACGCTTATCCCTACCATATCCATCTTCGTTTCCATCATCGGCACATTTGCCGTGATGTCCATGATTGGATTCTCCATCAACCTGCTCACCCTGTTCGCGCTTGTGCTTGCCATCGGAACCGTGGTCGATGATGCCATTGTGGTGGTGGAAGCGGTGCAGGCGAAGTTCGATGAGGGCTATCAATCAGCAGTTCTCGCGGCTGATGATGCCATGAAAGGCGTTTCGTCGGCTATCCTGACCTCTACCATAATCTTTATGGCAGTGTTTTTCCCCGTAGCCATGATGGGCGGGACTTCGGGAGCGTTCTACACGCAGTTCGGTATCACGATGGCTGTTGCCGTGGGAATCTCGGCAGTCAATGCCTTCACACTCTCACCGGCACTTTGCGCGCTGCTGCTGAAACCCTATATCGATGAGCAGGGCAACACTAAGAACAATTTTGCAGCCCGTTTCCGTAAAGCGTTCAATGCCGTCTTCGACAGTCTGAGCCGACGCTATGTACGTGGAGTGATGTTCATTATCCATCGCCGATGGCTGTTGTGGAGCATCATAGGCATTTCTTTCGGGTTGCTGGTGCTGCTGGTCAATGTCACAAAGACGGGACTTATTCCCGAAGAGGACACCGGGACGGTCATGGTGAGCATGAACACGAAGCCCGGCACATCCATGGCTCAGACAAGTAAGGTGATGGAGCGTATCAACAGCCGTCTCGACAGCATCGGCGAGATTGAATACAGCGGTGCGGTAGCCGGTTTCTCTTTCAGCGGTTCCGGTCCCTCGCAGGCGATGTATTTCGTGACACTCAAAGACTGGGAGGATCGTAAGGGAGAGGGGCAGTCGGTGAATGATGTCATCGGAAAGATTTATGCCGCCACTTCAGATATTCCCGATGCCACGGTGTTCGCCATGTCGCCTCCGATGATTGCCGGGTACGGCATGGGAAACGGTTTCGAGCTTTATTTGCAGGACAAGGCGGGCGGAAACATCGCCGCTTTCAAGGAAGAGGCGGACAAGTTTGTCGAAGCCTTGTCGCAACGACCCGAAATCGGCGAAGTCTATTCCTCCTTTGCCACGGACTATCCGCAATACTGGGTGGATATCGATGCCGCCAAATGTGAGCAGTCGGGTGTGTCGCCCGCAGATGTGCTTTCCACATTGTCGGGCTATTATACCGGACAATATGTTTCCGACTTTAACCGGTTCTCCAAGCTCTACCATGTGACCATGCAGGCTCCGGCGGAATATCGTGTGAATGCGGAATCCCTGCACCACATGTATGTGCGCGCCTCCGATGGCGGCATGTCGCCTTTGAGCCGGTTCGTGCGCCTGACCAAGACCAACGGCCCGTCAGACCTCACCCGTTTCAACCTGTTCAACGCCATCTCGATTAGCGGGTCGCCGGCGCAGGGTTACAGTTCAGGGCAGGTGCTCGAAGCCATCGGCGAGACGGCACGTGAAGTGCTTCCGTCAAATTACACATACGAGTTTGGCGGCATTTCGCGTGAGGAAAGCAAGACGACCAACAATGCCACGCTTATATTCCTGCTCTGCATGGTTCTGGTCTATCTGATTCTGTGCGCCTTGTATGAGAGCGTGTTCATACCCTTCGCGGTTCTGTTGTCGGTGCCTTGCGGACTAATGGGCAGTTTCCTGTTTGCGTGGCTCTTCGGTCTGGAGAACAACATCTACATGCAGACCGGATTAATCATGATTATCGGCCTGCTTGCCAAGACCGCCATCCTGCTTACCGAATACGCCGGCAAGCGGCGGTCGGAAGGCATGACGCTGGCACAGGCAGCATACAGTGCGGCAAAAGTCCGCCTGCGCCCTATATTGATGACTGTGCTGTCCATGGTGTTCGGTCTTGTCCCGCTGATGATGGCGCACGGAGTGGGTGCCAACGGCAGCCGTTCGCTTGCCACAGGTGTAATCGGTGGAATGATTGTCGGTACTTTGGCTCTGTTGTTCCTTGTGCCGTCATTGTTTATTGTATTCCAATATATTCAAGAACGTGTTAAGCATAATTAAATGAAGAAGACAGTAATATATATCATATTGTCAGGATGGATGTTTGCCGGTTGTGGCACATACAGCCGGTATCATCGTCCTGACCTCTCAACGGAGAATCTGTATCGGGACGTACCGGCGGACATTGATACAACGACCATCGCGTCCCTGTCGTGGCGGGAAATGTTTACCGACCCGAAACTCCAGTCCTTGATTGAAACCGGACTTGAACGGAACACAGACCTCAATGTGGCACGGTTACGCGTGGAAGCGACAGAAGCCGTCCTGATGACTGCCAGACTATCATATCTTCCATCACTGGGACTGACTGCCGAAGGTAATGCCAATAAACATGACGGAGCAACGGCAAAGACATATAATGTGGGAGCGTCGGCAAGCTGGGAACTGGACATCTTCGGCAAACTTACGGCGGCAAAGCGTGGTGCAGCCGCCGCGTTACAAGGAAGCCGTGCCTACCGGCAGGCCGTACAGACACAGCTTGTCGCCACTATTGCAGACAGTTACTACACCCTTGCCATGCTTGACGCACAAATGGCAATAAGTAACCGGACTTTGGAGAACTGGCGGACTACCGTACGTACTCTTGAAGCGTTGAAAAAAGTGGGGAAATCAAACGAAGCCGGCGTATTGCAGGCAAAGGCGAACGTGATGCGACTCGAAGCATCCCTGTTATCCATACGCAAGAGTATTTCCGAAACAGAAAATGCCCTGTCTGCGATACTTGCCATGCCGTCACACTCGATTGGACGAAGTAATCTGGCCGAGGCTGCTTTCCCCGATACTGTCTCGATTGGAGTCCCTTTGCAACTGCTTTCCAACCGTCCCGACGTGCGTCAGGCTGAAATGGAACTGGCGCAGGCGTTCTACGCCACCAATGCGGCTCGTGCCGCCTTCTATCCCAATATTACCCTCTCGGGGACTCTTGGATGGACTAATAACGGCGGTGGCGTAATCGTAAATCCCGGACAATGGTTGCTCAATGCCATCGGTTCCCTGACACAGCCCTTATTCAACCGGGGCACAAACATCGCCAACTTGAAGATAGCCAAAAGCCGTCAGGAAGAAGCCAAACTGTTGTTCCGGCAATCATTGCTGAACGCTGGAAAAGAAGTGAACGATGCTCTGACTGCATGGCAGACGGCAAAATCGCAAATTGAAATCAATGCTCGACAGGTTGAAACATTATGCGATGCTGTGCGAAAGACAGAATCGCTTATGCGTCATTCCAATGCCACCTATCTGGAAGTGTTGACCGCCCAACAGTCTCTTCTCGAAGCGGAAGTGCAACAGCTACAAACTCGTTTTGAACGCATACAAAGTGTAATCAAACTTTATCATGTGTTGGGAGGAGGAATGTAACTGCAATAAATAGAAAAATTTGAAATTATTATTAGTGTTATTCATCTCGGATATTTTTCGTGATTCTGCCGCATGTAGATATTGTACGAAAGCAATATTTGGATTGTAAAATATCAAGCCAATGAAAATACTTTTGCAGCATAAAATATTTATAGGATACTTTCTTTTAATGGCGATCATTGGCAGCATGGTCGCTATTGTTCTGCACGAGCGTAGTCGTGTACAGAAAATAGAGAATGAATCAATCGCTATTTTTCAAACCCAGCACAATATCAATACCACACACCGCTATGTGACCACGTTAGTAACTTATGGTGAATCCGTCATGGTATGGAATGATGAGGATTCTGGGTGAAGTATAAGAATATCAGAGAAGGGGAACAATTGCATTTCGATTTGCATTTTCTTAACCGCATAAAGAAACAGTTCCCGGGGATAAAAGCTATTTCGCCTGAAATAACAGGACCTTATTCGCAAGTGATGAATAAAGCTAAAAGCGGACTTTTTAAGATTATAGGAATCAATGAAAACTATATGGGAATTAAGATACTTAAAATCAACGAAGATGGACGATATTTTAATAAAGGAGATGACGAGAATACCCGTAATGTTACCATTATCGGCGAAAATGTCAGTACGACCTTATTTAATAATCAAAAAGCGTTGGGTAAGTCGATCAACATTGCCGGTATTGATTTTAAGGTGATAGGCGTACTAAAGAATGATGATATTTTCAGCGCTTCGGAAATCAATTCGGTATATGTGCCCTTCTCAAGTTACATAAACTGTATTGACAATAAGACTCCATTGCGCGCTTTCTGTTTATATCTGAACAAAGAAGTTGATTCCAAGCGATTTGAGAATGAGCTGAGAGCCTTCATCGCTAATAAATACCAATTTGCTTATTCTGATAAGCAAGCCTTACAGATAATCAATTTTGAGACACAAACATCTGCTTTTGAGGGACTCTTTGATGGATTGAAAATGTTTATCTGGATCGTAGGAATTTGTTTTCTGATAAGTGGTATTGTTGGAGTAAGCAACATCATGTTTGTCGTGATCAAAGAAAGGAGTAGCGAAATAGGCATCCGTAAGGCTGTAGGAGCAACTCCTAAATCCATTCTTGTGTTAATGCTGACGGAATCTGTCATCATAACTGTAATCTCCGGTATCATCGGATTGATATCAGGTGCAGCTATTCTTGAGATTATAAATTGGTTGCTCGAAAGCGCCCGTCACGCGACAATGATAAAGCATGCAGAAATAGATATAAATGTAGCTGTTCTCGCTTTGGTTATCTTGATTTTGTCCGGTGTCATTGCCGGAGCATTTCCGGCTATGAAAGCATCTGTTATACAACCCATTGACGCCATTAGAAACGAAAATATAGGATAATGAAGACATTTAAGATTATATTAATTTGCATCTTTTCCGCCACACTGGCATTTGTTGCTTTTCGTTCTTCGCTAAGAGGTACAAAGGCAATTTACGAAACTACACAACCACAATATCGCGAGATCAAAGAGGAAATAAACATATCCGGCAATGTTTTTCCGATGAAGGAGATCGAAATAAAATCGCAGATATCGGGAGTCCTGGACAAGATTAATGTTTCGATAGGAGATAAAGTGCGCATAGGAGATTAAATATAAATTCAAGCAATCATAGCCCGTAATTCACTGAATTTGGCTATCTTTGCATAACATTTGAGAAAAACGGCGATTGGCAGGAGCTTTTCGCCGCCAACATATAGGATAAGACCGCAAGGCGTTTCAAGCGAAAATCTGGTAAATTGGAACTACGGAGACGATTGCGTGATGCTTATGCTATGCTTACGCATAGCGTGCATTCACGTACTCTCCGTAAAGGCTTTACCAGAGCCATCGCTTGAAGGTAGTGTGAATTGCACGCTACTTTTTTACCCTTGCCTAACGAAAGGAAACGATTATGGGTAAAGTTCAGATTCTCGCCGTACTGACGATGGACGGATGTCTTTCTTCAGAGTTATATGATAAAGCACATCAGGATTTGTGCCTTGACCGTTGCGGTCTTGATGAAATCAGGAAGAAAGCCTTTTACCGTGTGACACCGGACTATTCCATTTCAATGCTGCACGAATGGAGAAAAGACTGCACAAACATCCGTTACCTCGCGGAAGCCACACCGGACACGGCAGACTATATAAACGGACTGCTGCGGATGCACGCTGTGGATGAAATCATACTATACACCGTTCCTTTCATATCCGGAAGCGGACGACATTTTTTTAAGTCGGCTCTGCCAGAGCAACACTGGACGCTTTCCTCTTTGAAAAGCTATCCCAACGGTGTATGTCGCATTATCTATATCCTTGATAAAAAAGCAAGATAGCCAAAATGTGCGGCAAGCATACATTTCTATTTTCAGGAATAGAATAAATGTTCCGATTACAAACAATTTAAGTCGGAGATAATTTGTCCTTGTGAAAAAATACTGAATTTTATACCTCTGAAATCCAGCACTTTGTAAAATTGAGTGTTGGATTTTTTATTTTCTGCCGCGTTTTTTGCCAATTATATTCATGTGCGCACGCAGAAAACAAAGTGTAATTTTCAAAATTGACAGAACCATGAATTATTTCTTGCTGGCGGAAACCGACTTTTTCCGCCTGATAAACGAAGCCGGCGACTGCAATATGGAAACGGCATACACGGCTTTCGCCACCCAAGTGATCGAACTGTGCAACGGCGGCATGGACATGAACCTTACCGTCATCGCGCTTGCCTACATCGAAATCGAGTTGCAGCACCATCCCGTACGTAATCTGTCAGAAGAAAAAAGAGAGATTGCCGCCTACGTCAGCAAGGCTCTGTCTTTCGTAAGAAAGATGCAGAAATTCCTTGCCACGCCCCAAGTGCCACCACTAATATCCGCCAACAACGCAACAGAAACCACCGCCAGCCTTCTTCAATGGACGGGCAATGCCATCGACCTCGTGGAACTTATCTACGGCATAGACGTGATGGGCTGCATCAACAACGGCAATATGCCGCTCAAACAGCTCGCCCCACTTCTCTATAAGATATTCGGGGTTGATTCTAAAGACTGCTACCGCTTCTACACTGATATCAAACGCCGGAAGAACGAAAGCCGCACCTATTTCATTGACAGGATGCAGGAAAAACTGAACGAGAGAATGTTGCGTGATGAGGAGTTGGAGCGGATGAGAAAATAAAAAAATATCCATTACATATGAGAAGACAGGAATACTCGTATCCTGTCTTTTTATTTTCATTTAATTATATATTAATTAGCACAATATATGTGAGTTTTTCATTCCTATAAGGACAAATTTCAGAAACGTATGTCTGGTAAATTATTGAGTCATCATAGTATGAACATATATCATTACTAAAAACAATGAAACAACTTCCATAAGATTGTGGTTGTAAAAATCGCCATTTAATAGCCCGTTTTTTTTGTAAAATTCGCCAATTAAAAAAATATGATTATCTTTGCATTATATTTTATAAGGTATGGAAACAGTAAATAGAATACTTCAAGAGAAGATTACAGCACGAATCGCGCCCAATAAAGCAGTACTGATTTTTGGTGCTCGCCGTGTTGGTAAAACGGTAATGATGCGTAAAATTGTGGACAACTATTCAGGTAGGACGATGATGCTCAACGGCGAAGACTACGACACATTAGCACTATTGGAGAATCGCTCAATAGCCAATTATCGGCATTTATTGGATGGTATTGATTTGCTGGCTATTGATGAGGCACAGAACATACCACAAATCGGTAGTATTCTGAAGTTGATAGTTGATGAAATACCGGGAATAAGTGTCTTGGCAAGTGGTTCTTCGTCATTCGATTTGCTGAATAAGACTGGTGAACCGTTGGTCGGCCGCAGTACGCAATTTCTCCTTACACCATTCTCGCAACGGGAAATCGCACAGACGGAAACGGCACTTGAAACCCGCCAGAACCTCGAAGCGCGCTTGATTTACGGTTCCTATCCCGAAGTAGTAATGATGGAGAACTATGAACGTAAAACAGACTACCTACGTGATATTGTCGGTGCATACCTGCTTAAAGATATCTTAGCAATTGACGGCTTAAAAAATTCGAGCAAGATGCGCGATCTACTGCGATTGATAGCTTTTCAGTTGGGCAGCGAAGTTTCTTACGAAGAGTTAGGTAAACAACTCGGCATGAGCAAGACGACCGTTGAAAAATACCTCGACCTATTGGAAAAGGTCTTCGTTATCTATCGTCTGGGGGCTTATTCGCGTAACCTACGCAAGGAGGTTACAAAAGCTGGCAAGTGGTACTTCTACGACAACGGCATTCGCAATGCCATTATCGGGGCTTTCTCACCGCTGGCCATTCGGCAGGATGTCGGTGCGCTGTGGGAGAACTACATCATCGGAGAGCGGCGCAAAGCGAACTTCAATGAGGGACTGCACAGGGAGTTCTATTTCTGGCGCACCTACGACAAACAGGAAATCGACCTGATTGAGGAGAGTGCCGACAGTCTTACCGCCTTGGAGTTCAAGTGGGGAAATAAAATGCCGGCCGCACCGAAAGCCTTCCAAGAAGCCTATCCCTATGCCGAGTTTCATGTGGTAAATCGGGAGAATTATTTGGAGTTCGTATAATCAATAAATTACGTATATGGAAACAAAACTACAATCCAAACAGCAATATCCGCGGTTTATCCAAAATAAACCGTGTGGTATTGACAAATTCGATGGAGGTTCGCAAGAAAGGTTGGCAAAAACTATTGCTCGCCATTTTTGTCAGAATGATTCATTGGATGAGGAATGTACTTTACCTCGAATTATCGGCATCGAAGGTATTTGGGGATCTGGAAAATCCAACGTGGTTAAAATGTTGGAACGTGAATTATCAGACGACTATTACTTTTTTGAGTATGACGCATGGGGACATCAAGAGGACTTGCAACGCCGCTCTATATTGGAATTGCTTACAAGCAAACTTATTGATGATGGTATCCTATCTGGAAATGCAACAATAAAAGTCAAAGGTGGAGGTACGAAAACCGTATCATGGTCTGAAAAGCTGAAATATTTATTAGCCCGTAAAACGGAGACCGTAACCGAAAAATATCCCCTTATCAGTAATGGTATGGTTGCGGCATTTTTGGTTGCAGTTTTAACTCCGATATTTACATTTATTGCGTATGCAGTAAAACCTACACCCACAACATGGTGGTTTTCTTTATTGTCTATTATCATAGCTGCACTGCCAGTTCTTATTGCATTGTGCGTTTGGAAATGGGCATATAGCAAAGATCATAAATATGGATGGAGTTATATGTTAGCTATTTATCAAGATAAAGTCGAAAAGGACGTTTGCTATGAGACTTTGAGCGAAGACGAACCAACGGTTTACGAGTTCAAAACATGGATGCAAGACATTTCTGATTTTATCAAGGAAAAAGGACAACGTAAATTAGTCCTTGTTTTTGACAACATGGATCGTCTCCCCGCTGAAAAAGTAAAAGAATTATGGTCTTCTATCCATACGTTCTTCGCCGATAGCGGTTTTGAAAATGTTTGGGCTGTTATTCCTTTCGATGAAACACATTTAGCTTGTGCATTCGGAGATGAGACCGACGAACAAACGAAACAACTGACCAAGTATTTTATCAATAAAACTTTCCCTATTGTTTATCGTGTTGCTCCTCCTGTTATTACCGACTATCGAAGTATATTCAACAAACTGTTTGTTGAAGCATTTGGAGAAACAGAAAATGAAGCGAAAGAAACTATAAATCGGATATTCAGATTGGTAAATCCTAATGCCAATGTTAGGGAAATTATATCATATATCAATGAGATGGTCGCTCTTAAACAAGAGTGGTGTAACGAAATTTTGATGATAAACATAGCATTGTTCTGTTTGAAGAAGACGGATATTCTGGCAAATCCAGTAGAACAAATATTGTCCGGCGACTATCTGAATGGCATTCAAACAATAATTAACAATGATCTGCAAACACAACGCGAAATTGCAGCTTTGGTATATGGTGTCGATGTTGAAGATGCTCGACAAATTCCATTGAAAAAATATATTGAAGGCTGCATCAACGGAGAAGAAGACCACGACATAAATCAATATGCAGAGACTAATAAACAATTTGACACTGTATTAGAAGAAGTTATACAATGTATGGACAATGCGCTTATCGATAAGATTATACATTGTTTGCATAAATTAACTCGAAAGAGCGATGTTATTCTGCGTGTATGGCAAAGAATAGCACAATTGAAATTAAAAGAATCCATAGAGAAGCAGGTGTTCCCTGTCGAATACCAAGAACTGCTGTTGCATTTAGACACGGAAAGCCAAAACCATGTGATTGCTCAATTATATAAGAAGATAGTTCGGTTCAATGACTTCAATGGCGGCGACTATTTCAAAACGTTAGATGCAATAGACAGGTTTATTGCGCAAAATAAGTTGGCGTGCGATTTTACGTCATTGATTGAAGCAAAAACAGTCAAGCCAAATACATTTATCGATTATATTCAAGCTGCAAATGCAACAGATGCTGCCTATCGGGATAACGCGACAACTAAAGCATATAAATATTATCAAGTAGCAACAAATTCGGAGGCGCTCGATAATTATTTGGCAAACTTACTACCCGATAATTTCGACCATGCAGATATTGTAAAAACGTTAAAAGATAATTCTACCTATACGTTTCCAACGCTTTTGCAAGCGATCACGAATTGCATTGATGAACAGAATGTAAATAAAGATAATATAGGGGCTATATTTACAACCTATCGTTTATTGGCATCTGACGAAGAAAGACCTTTACCTGTAACGTTAGATTCAACCTACATAAATCAGTTGCATTCTGAATTAGAAACTGATGGCCGAAACATTAAAGAGTCTGGATATTACGATTTAGTCGCCATGCAATTGGCACATGGTCATTCCGTTTCCTTAATAGAGGGTGGAGATATAAAATATGTTGCAGAACTCATGGACTATTATGTGGATCATGGAGACTTATTAGTAAATAGTGTGGGATGGAATATACCGCTATTAAATGAAACACTACAATACATGGTAAATCATAAACTTGGCTATAAATTATTGCTCTCAGACATATTGCCCCAATTTGAAGATATTAAGAACAGAATAGGTGTAACGGATGAGGTATTTATCGAGCATTTAGCAGAGTGGAATACCGATTTGGATAAGTATATCACTAAGAACAATATTAAAGATGTAATTCCTGACGCATCTTTTTACGATTTGACCACTAAAATAAGCAATGTCCTGACCGATCATATCAATAAAATAGCGTTCGAAGCGTTGTCTGAAATAAGTGTTGATACATTATACGCCCAAAGAACAGCACATACATCATATTATTGGTTTGTCGCAATAAAACATTTACTGGCTAAAATCAAATCCTTGCCAGATAACTTGACTGAATTTGGCAAAAAGATTCTGATGGATATTGCTTCTGGAACTCAAAGTTTGAATCCTTTCCCTAATTGTTTCAAGAATATAGTTGAAAGATTGGATAAACGAAAAATTAAATCGACAGTTACCGATATAAGAAATGATTTCTGCATCGGTAAAAAGACTATCAATGCAATAAAGTTTCAATTTTTCGAAACATGGCTTAGATCGCATGGTAATTTGAAAAGTCAAGCTGGAGACGTTATTGATAAAATAGTGAAACCTGTAATTTCCGATGGGGCATGCCGTTCATTGATTCTGCAAAACAAAGATTTTTATATGGATTTAATAAATACAGCAGGGGATGATGCTTATGAATTGAAAAAGAGTCTCCGAAACCTCATACAAAAAGATTCAGATCCGCAATTGGTTAAATTTGTCAATTCGATAGATTCAGTACCTGAGGTTGAAACCGCGTAAGTATTTGTCTAACAAGTCCGAATTTTACGATTTTACCCGTCAGAACTGAAGTGCCCCCCAAAAAAATTGTATCCAACTTTTGGGGGTCACTTCAAACTTCGATAGGGATAATTTTCAATTTTGGGGACTTGTTAGACAGTCTCATTATCTGGTAGCAGTTTACACAGCACCGGATCGTTTTTGATACGCTCCAGTTCCTCCTGCACAATCTGCTTCACCTCTTCCTTGATGCGCCGGTAGTTCGCCTGCACCGTTTCCTTCATGCGGTCGTTGCCGTCCTCGTCCGTGAAGTTTGTAATGACGGGAATTTTCTTGTAGGCACTTTCTTCCCGTTTCACCTTTTCGGCATCCACCACAATCTCGCAATGAAAAATCTTCTGCTCGATACGCTCGTTGAAGTTGTCGGATACAGAACCGACAAACATTCCCTGCGTAAGCCCGGAAATCTTACTCGGTGGAATGAGCGCGTCCATCTGCGTGTTGATGGAGGTGGAAACATCCTGCCGGTTGATGGAGATGGACTGCCGTTTCTGCAACACCTTACCGAACCGCTCGGAGAGCGTCTTGGCTGTTTCCCCCACCACCTGACCGGAGAAAATATTGCCGACAGTGTTCATCACCACTTTCGCCTCTTTGTCCCCGTAGTCACGCACTAACTGGCTGAAATCCTGAAAGCCCAGACACACGGCAACCTTGTTGCTTCGGGCGGTAGCTATAAGATTGTCCAACCCTTTGAAGTATATTGTGGGCAACTCGTCGATGATGACCGATGACTTCAGCATCCCCTTCTTGTTGATGAGCTTCACGATACGGGAATTATACAGACCGAGTGCCGCACCGTAGATATTCTGACGGTCGGGATTGTTACCCACGCAGAGGATTTTCGGCTCTTCGGGATTGTTGATGTCCAGCGTAAACTCGCTGTCTGACATCACCCAGTAGAGCTGCGGTGAAATCATCCTCGAAAGCGGGATTTTTGCCGACGCTATCTGACCCATGAGCTGCTCCGCAGCCCCTCCAAGCCACGCATCCATGAACGGCGAAAGGTAGTTCTCCAGCTCCGGATAAGAGGTCAGTATCGGAAATATATCCTCGTAACGGCGGTTCAGAAACTCGATAGCATGGGGAAACGTGCAAAACTTCCCGTTCTGATAGATTTTGAGATACCAGATAATACTGGCAAACAGAATGATAGGTGACTCCACGAAGAAGTCGCCCTGCTTTTGCACCCACGTTTTATTGAGGTTGAGCATTATTGTGTAGGCACTCTCATAGGCATCCGTAATATCTTCCATAAAATCCGGGTGAATGGGATTGCACCGATGAGAGCGTCGCGGGTCGTCGAAGTTGATCACATAGAACTTCGGCTTTACCTTGTAGCCGTCCGGGTGGTTCAGCAAATGGTTGTAGGCAATAGTAGATAGGTCGGGATACTTGAAATCGTAGATGTATTGACTAAAGCCCTTTTCAATCTGTTGCTTGATAAAATTGTTTACCACGGCATAGGACTTGCCGCTGCCCGGCGTACCCAACACGATGGACGCACGGAAGGGATTAACTACATTGATCCAACCGTTGTTCCAGCGTTTCCTGTAATAGAAACGTGTCGGCAGATTGACCGAATACTCGCTTTCGATAAGCCTCGTTTCCTGCATGAAACTCTCGTTCTCGTTGTTGAAAACATCCTCCATCAAATTGTGTTTCAACAGGCGGCTCATCCACAGACCACCCATCAACAGGCAGACATAGCCCGTTCCAATGGTAAGGACATACAGTCCCGTCACCGCTTCAAGCGGCAGCGGCAGGGGCAGCAACCACCAGTTCAGGAAAAACAGCACGAACCCGACGGCAAATGCTGTCCAGATTCTCCCCCAAGTGATTTTCTCACCCTTGACACCCTTCGTACCCAGACAGGACAAGGCAAGCAAAAGGACGGAAAACAGCTTCGTGTAGAGAATGGAATGGAACAGCCCCGCCGTGCGGTCGAAGTTCAGAAGGATTTTGTCCACCACGCCGATGTTCACGCCCCACAGCCGGATGGCTTCGTAGCAGAACCAGTACACGTTCATGACCACTAAAATGATACTCACGGCACGCAGAAAATCCATGATTTTCGCCAATGCCCTCAAATCGTCTTCTTGTTGTGACATACATTGATTTTTTAATTGTTGATACTCTGATTACATACCCAAGCCCTTGCGTTTTTTCTTCTTTTTGCGCTTCATCGCCCGGATGAAAGCCTCTTCCTCGGCATCTACCGCCGGACCTTCGGGAGTGAGCAAGCCCATACCGCCCGATATATCTTCACTGTCGTAGGCGGTCTGCCCGTGTGCCTTGTCCGCAGCATCCACAGGGATGGATAGCGGTATCGGCGGTTGTCCGGCGTATGGCAGGGTGAAGTGTTCCTGCAAGGCATTCGCCGAAAGCTCCTTACCCATGCGCGAACCGTTCAGCACGCATCCCGTGCGGTGGTCGATGAAGGTAGCCCCATAGATGCGCCCTTCCTCTGTGTAGCGCAGTACGGTGTCGATGCCCTTCTCTTTGAGTTGGGATACAAATTTGTCCTTGTCATAAGTGCCTTGCAGCACGGAAAGGACGGTGCGTTTCGTCATGTCTGCCAGTTTCCTATCCTTGATTTCCGATTTGGAACGGACAAACTTCTTCTGTACGGCTTCATAGCCTGCGGACTTCCCGAAAAGCGAGGATTTGAACGGGTTGCCCACCTTGTTACCCTTGTCGTCCGTGACGGAATAGACCAGCCCGTGATACTCCCGTCCGCGCACGTTGCCCCTCGCTTCCTCCACCGTCATATTATATAAGGAAAGGAGCGCACGGTATTCGCCCATCGTCTGGAAACGGTACTGCCCATTCAGAGCCTTCACGGTGTTGCCTACCTGCTTCTTCACATCACCTGCCGATGCGGCCACCTTGCGCAACGGATTATCCAATCTCTGATTTTTACGTTCTGCCGGATGCAATCCGTACTTCTGTTCCAGTTCCCTGCGGATACGGTCGCTGCGGCGGTAGAGAAAATCCCGGTTGAGCCTTTTCCCGTTCTCGTCCACGTTGACCGTCACGATGTGCAGGTGGTGGCGGTCGATGTCCTCGTGCTTGAATACAAGATAAGGCTGGTTTCCGAAACCGAGTTTTTCCAGATACTCGCGGGCGATATTCTGCAACTCAATATCGGTCAGCACATCCTCCGGGTGCGGGTTGAGAGAGATATGCACCACCGGCTTCTCGATCTTCATCTGCGGTGGCAGGAAGGTGAGAAAACCCTCCATCGCCTTGCCTATGTCCACCGTTCCCGAACCGTCATTGTAGATGCGGTTGGTGGTGAGAAGCCGCCCCTGCGCCTCGTTAATCTTCTCCCCGTTGTAGGCAATCGCGCCGTACAACGAACTTCCTACACTGATTTTTGCGACCATTTTGCCTCCATTTCCCTTGAAAGTTCCACAATCCGGCGGCTCAGTTTCACGAGTTCGACGGTGTGTTGCTCTAATTTGTAGAGCAACGCCATCGCCTTTTTCTCTGAAAAATGCAGCCTCAGTTCCTTCACGACTTGGTTGTAATTCGTACCCACGGCACGGAATTGTGCATGAAAATCCGACAGTTTGGTGTAATAGTCCACCAACGTCTTGTCCACCTTCAGCACCTTGAACGGTTGCCCGAAGAAGTGCGCTTTGAGGAAAACAGACCGTGCATAGACACCCGATTTTCCGAACATGGCGAGGAAACGGTTGTGTTCCTCCTCGTTGAAACGGACGGTGTACCGGTACACCGCCGGATCAAGTTTGGGATTTCTCCCTGATTTGCTTTTCCTTTTCTCTTTCATATTACTTTGGATTTAGCGGATTGACGGCATAAGCCGCCGCTTCGGATTACAGCACCGCAGTTCTGAAAGGCTTCCCGACTTCGGAGGGAAAGCCCGCCCCCTGCAAGGGCAAGTGCTTTTCGTGGCTGCTCAAAATANCAAGGGCAAGTGCTTTTCGTGGCTGCTCAAAATATTTTGAGCGGCTGAAAAGACATCTTGCTATGTTCAGGTGAACATAAAAATCCGTCGGGGACGGATTGGGGATGATTCCTTTCAAACTCCGGGCTGCGCTACCTGCGGCGTACCCTGCCGTTCGGGTGCAAAGTTACGCCCTTAAGGCGATGTCCGACAGAGGCTTGACCCGGACAATCAGTGCCAACCGGCGCAACGTGCTGCCACTTGCCGGAGAAGTGATACAAGTTCCAAAATATCCTTGTTTATTTGCAGTGTGATTCGGATGTGGGACTGAAAATACACTCCTTCCGCCGGATGTTCGGACAGCAATCCGGGCATCAATCCAAACGGTTGAAAACAGGTGTATGTATTCAGATAGTTTTCCAAGCACACGTCCGTGCGGACGGATAAAAGCATGGACGGTTGGACAAACCGATGAATACCCGCAGGCACAGCCGGATTAAGGAGTGAATAAATAAATGAATGGGAGTGCGTGCGTACGTACTAATGACAATACGCTACCGCCACCGGACAGATGTATAACCAAATAAATTATCAAAAAAATGAAAGAAGCAACTTATGTGGCAATCTCCACGCAGAAAGGTGGAGCGGGTAAGACAACCCTGACAGTGCTTGTAGCAAGCTATCTGCACTATGTGAAAGGCTACAACGTAGCCGTGGTGGACTGCGATTTCCCGCAGTACAGTATCCATGACATGCGCAAGCGTGACATGAAAGCCGTCATGGAGGACGGGCATTACAAGGTGCTGGCGTATGAGCAGCTCAAACGACTGAAGAAGAACCCGTACACCATCAGATGCAGCCGTGCGGAAGATGCGGTAAAGACCGCCGAAAATCTGGTGGCAGCGCAGCCCGACCTCGATTTCGTGTTCTTCGACCTGCCGGGAACAATCAACAATGCCGATGTGGTGCAGACCATTTCCCAAATGGACTATATCTTCACGCCCATCATCGCCGACCGTGTGGTGATGGAGAGTTCCATCAAGTTCGCCACTGTCATCAACGAACAGATGATAAGCACGGGCAAGTCCGGCATCAAAGGGATTTACCTCGTGTGGAACATGGTGGACGGACGCGAAAAGACTGAACTTTACAAGGCATACGACAAGGTCTGTGCCGAGTTCGCCCTGCCCATTCTGGAAACACATCTACCGGACAGTAAGCGCTTCCGCAAGGAGACGGCGGCAGAACGCAAGGCGGTATTCCGCTCCACGGCGTTTCCGGCGGACAAAATACTGGTACGCGGCAGCAACCTCGACAAACTCGTC
>NZ_JAFKPJ010000031.1:0-24545 GCF_019633765.1 Bacteroides sp. 11BF | reverse complement strand
CCGGTTTCGAGAAACAAATCGCCTGAAAATGGCAATCGCTGCTTCTATCATGCTATGGTGTGCAACACCGCAGCAAGCAGCAGCCAATACTTACGAAGAACACGGAATTGAAACTGTACAGCAAGCCAACACCAAAGTAAAAGGTACAATAGTGGACGAAACCGGAGAACCCATGATCGGCGTATCCGTTAAAGTCCTGGCAAACAATACAGGTACAATCACGGACATGAATGGACAATTCTCCATTAACGCCCCCAAAGGAAGCACAATTGAAATTTCATTTATCGGTTACAAAACCGTCACAGTGAAGGTAGACGGCTCTCCTATCAACATTACGATGAAAGAAGATTCACAACAGTTGGATGAAGTGGTCGTAGTGGGTTATGGCTCACAGAAAAAGGTCAATGTGACCGGTTCTGTCAGCATGGTGGACTCTAAAGTGATTGAGTCTCGTCCGGTACAAAACGTATCTCAAGCACTTCAAGGTGTAATCCCGGGATTAAACATGTCAGTGGGAAGCAGTGGTGGTACTCTGGACAGTAGCCTGAATATCAATATTCGCGGTGGTGGTACCATAGGCGAAGGTTCAAGTGGCAGTCCGTTAGTGCTGATTGACGGTATCGAAGGCGATATGAACACAGTAAATCCAAATGATATTGAAAATATTTCGGTATTGAAAGATGCTGCCTCCTCTTCTATTTATGGTGCACGTGCTTCGTTTGGTGTTATCATGATCACAACCAAAAGCGGTAAAGCCGGTAAAACCAGAGTCAACTACTCGGGTAATGTACGTTTCTCGGACGCGATCCAAGTACCCGAAATGGTAGACTCTTATACATTCGCACAATACTTTAACAGAGCAAGTACAAACGGTGGAGGTAATCCGGTGTTTAACGACGATGCCATGACCAGAATTAAAAACTACATCGATGGAAAATACACTGACCCGACACAACCCGAATACTACGGAACCGTAGCCGGAACCGATGGGAAGTGGCAAAATTACGGCGGTGCTTTTGCCAACACTGACTGGTTCTCCGAGTTTTACCGCGACTGGGTACCTTCTACAGAACATAACCTCAGCATCAGTGGAGGTACTGAGAAACTGACTTACATGATCAGTGGAAGTTTCCTTGACCAGACCGGCTTGCTGAAACATGGTGAAGACAAATTCAACCGTTACACCCTGAATGCAAAAATCTCGGCAAAGCTGACAGACTGGGTCACTTTGAATTATACCAGCAAATGGACACGTGAGGACTATCACCGCCCGACATACCTGACCGGTTTATTCTTCCACAATATTGCACGCCGCTGGCCGACTTGCCCGGTAATTGACCCGAATGGACATTACCAGCGTGACATGGAAATCGTTCAGCTGGAAGACGGAGGTAAACAGACAAGCCAGAAGAACTGGTATACCCAACAGTTACAGGCTGTTTTCGAACCGGTTAAAGACTGGCGCATCGTGGCAGAAGGAAGTATGCGCACATATATCCGCAAACAACATTGGGCTGTATTGCCTATTTATGCTTACGATGTAAACAACGAACCATATCTTCTTTCTTGGAACGGTGGTGCCGCAGGTTATTCGGAAGTGCAGGATTCACGTGAAGACGAAGACTACTTCTCTACCAACATCTATTCGGACTTCACCAAAACACTGGGCGACCATTACTTTAAAGTTATGGGTGGTTTCAATGCCGAACTTTATCGTCCAAGCGGCCTGACCGGTTTCGGTACAGATCTGATCAGTCCGGAAGTTCCCTCACTGGGATTGACTCAAGACAACAAAAAGGCCAGCGCATGGCAACGTGAAAGAGCTATCGCCGGTTTCTTCGGACGTGTCAACTATAGCTACAAAGAACGTTATATGCTGGAAGCTAACTTACGTTACGACGGTTCTTCCCGCTTTATCGGCGACAAACGCTGGGGACTCTTCCCTTCATTCTCTGCCGGATGGAACATTGCACGCGAAACATTTTTCGAACCGTTGACCAAAGTGGTCGGCACATTGAAACTGAGAGGTTCTTGGGGACAGCTCGGTAACAATAATACGAACAATACAGACGCATGGTATCCGTTCTATCAGAATATGCCAACCGGAACAGCCTCTTCAGGATGGTTGCTGGGTGGTAAAAAACAGAACACAGCAGGTCTTCCGGGCATCGTTAGCAGCTTGATGACATGGGAAACCATCGAATCATGGAACGTAGGTCTCGACTGGGGATTGTTCAATAACCGCTTGACCGGTTCGTTTGACTATTACAACCGTTACACTTACGACATGATCGGCCCGGCTCCTACACTGCCTTCTGTTTTGGGTGCCAGCGCTCCTGCCATCAACAACTGTGACATGAAGTCTTACGGATGGGAACTCGAACTCTCATGGAGAGACCGTGTTCAACAATTCAACTACGGTGTTCGTTTTGTACTGTCGGACAACATGCGTAAAATCCTGAAGTATCCGAATCCGACAATGTCTCTGGATAAACACTATGGCGGTAAGATTCTTGGAGATATCTGGGGATACGAAACAGTAGGAATCGCACAGAGCCAGGAAGAAATGGATAAGCATTTGGCAAATGGCGGTACACCGAACTGGGGAACAGCCTGGGGTGCAGGTGACATCATGTATGGCAATATCGACGGTAAAGATGGTGTTAACAACGGCTCAAACACACTGAACGACCACGGTGACCTGAAGGTAATCGGCAATAATACTCCGCGCTACAACTTTGGTTTAACACTGGACGGATCCTGGAAAGGCCTCGACTTCTCTATCTTCCTGCAAGGGGTAATGAAAAGAGACTACTGGCTGGACGGCCCGTACTTCTGGGGAGCCAATGGCGGACAATGGCAATCTGCCGCCTTCACAGAGCACATGGATTACTGGCGCCCGGAAGGTGACCCTCTGGGAGCCAACACGGGAGCTTACTATCCGAAACCTTACTTCAACACCGACAAAAACCAGCGCACACAAAGCGGTTATCTGCAAAATGCTGCTTATTGCCGTCTGAAGAACATGCAAATCGGATATACTTTGCCGAAAACATGGACCAAGAAAGCCGCTATGGAGTCGGTACGTATCTATGTATCAGGAGACAATCTGCTGACGTTATCTGATATCAGTGGTGTATTCGACCCGGAATTGCTGGGTAGCGACTGGGGTGATGGAAAACTATATCCGTTGCAGAGAACTATTTCAATCGGTTTAAATGTTAACTTCTAATTCATCGAACGAACTATGGGACTAAAATTAAAACATATATACTTCTGCTCATTAATAGGAATGGGCGGATTGGCAATGACTTCGTGTGAAGACTTCCTGGATCGGGCACCACTCAGCCAAGTGACTCCGGAAGCCTACTTCACTACAGTGGACCAGGTAGGAAGCTATATCATTAATTACTATAATGACTATCTTGAAAACTCCAATGGTACCAAAATGTATCATCAGACAGCATGGAACTCGGGTGTACAACGCAATGATGCCAACACGGACAACCTGTTGGCTGATGAAAGTAACCTGAATTACTTTGCAGGCAACTGGCAAGTAAGTGAAGGTAAAACAATACAAACCCCGCTAAATCGTATTCGTACCTGGAACTATTTGCTTGAGCAAGTGTTACCTAAAGAAGAAGCCGGTACCATCCAAGGCTCTGCCGAAGAGTTGAGCCATTATATTGGCGAAGCTTATTTTTTCAGGGCACTGGCCTACTACAATGCTTTAGTGAAATTCGGAGATTATCCAATTATTGAAAAAGTATTGCCGGACCAGAACGAAGTATTGATTGAAAACAGCAAACGTGCACCCCGTAACGAGGTGGCCCGTTTTATTCTCAAAGATCTGGATACTGCTATCAGCCGCTTGAAAGATCAGGGTTTTAAAGACAATCAACGCATCAACAAACAGGTGGCTCAGTTATTTAAATCGAGAGTCGCTCTGTTTGAAGCCACTTTTGAAAAATATCACCAAGGGACAGGACGCGTACCGGGAGATACGGATTGGCCAGGTGCTAAGATGAGTTACAACAGTGGTAAAACCTTTAATATCGCAGGTGAAATAGACTTCTTCCTGACCGAAGCCATGAACGCTGCCGCAGCAGTAGCCGATCGGGGCACACTGACGGAAAATTCTCATGTGATGGGTCCTGAATACGGACAGATATATGACTGGAATCCATATTTCGAAATGTTCAGTACCCCCGATGCTTCCGGTTACAGCGAAGTGTTGTTGTGGAAACAATATATCAAATCATTGAGTGTTTCCCATTGCGTTCCGGCACGTTTGAAGAACGGTGACCGCACCGGACTCACTCGCGCACTTATCAATAGTTTCGTAATGAAGAACGGTTTACCTATCTATGCTTCCGGCTCAGGCTATCATGGAGACGTTACCATCTCAGAAGAAAAACAAGACCGCGACGAACGTCTACAATTGTTTGTATGGGGTGAAAAAGATGCGTTACTTACTGATACCAAGAATACGGCGGTGGCTGATACGGGTGTAGTGATCCACTTCGAAAAGCCAGGTATCATTTCGGAACAGGAACAGACTCGTGATGTAACAGGATATCGCCCACGCAAAGCCTATACATACGATGACGATCAGAGTAAGAGTGACGAATTGTTGGGAAGCAATGCTTGCATTATTTTCCGCGCGGCAGAAGCTAACCTGAATTACATGGAAGCCTGCTACGAAAAGACCGGTTCGCTGGATGCCAAAGCCCAAGGATACTGGAAAGCACTTCGCCGCCGTGCCGGCGTAGATGAAGATTACACCAAAACAATCGCCGCTACAGATCTGACACAGGAAAACGACCTGGCAGTCTACTCCGGTGACAAAATGATTGATGCAACTCTCTACAATATCCGTCGCGAACGCCGTTGTGAATTTATCGGTGAAGGTATGCGTTGGGATGATTTGAAAAGATGGCGTTCATGGGATCAGCTGCTTACAAAGCCTTACATCATTGAAGGTGTAAACTTCTGGGATGCCGCTTACAAGAACTATACAAAAACAGTAGACGGTAAAGAAGTTTCGGCTGTAGTTGCCGATGGTACAACAGAAGCTAATGTCTCGCAGAAAGAAGACAGCAAGTATTTACGCCCACTTCGCAGAACGAAAACAAACAACCAGTTGTATGACGGTCTGACTTGGCGCAAAGCATACTATCTGGATCCGATCGGTTTACAAGACATGCAACTGACAGCTACCAATCCGGAAGACATCAATACTACGGTAATGTATCAGAACCCGTATTGGCCGATGGCTGCCGGCAAAGCACTGGAGTAAAAGTTTTCCAATAGGAACGAAGTATAATAATATAGAATTTTACTAAGTATTGATTTTTAGTATAATAATAAGATGTTGCGGTAAGAGATTTATAGCAACTACATAAGGTTTAAAAAAGGAAAAAAAGGGAAGGGAGGTCCGTGAGGATGTCCCTTTTCTGTTAAATCATAATCGCATTGTACGTACATCAAAAAAGGAAAGCCGCCCGAATTTCTCCGAACGGCTGTCTTTTATATATACCATCTTCAAACGGCTTATTCCCATTCAATCGTTGCAGGTGGTTTTGAACTGATATCGTAGGTTACACGGTTTACACCTTTTACCTTATTTATAATATCATTTGACACTTTACCGAGGAATTCATAAGGCAAATGCGCCCAGTCGGCTGTCATGGCATCTGTTGAAGTCACAGCACGCAAAGCTACTGCACGCTCGTATGTACGTTCGTCTCCCATTACTCCTACAGACTGAACCGGAAGCAAGATAACACCTGCCTGCCATACCTGATCGTATAATCCCCAATCGCGTAAACCTTGAATGAAAATATCGTCAGCATCCTGCAAGATACGCACCTTTTCGGGAGTAATATCACCCAAAATACGAACCGCAAGTCCCGGCCCCGGGAAAGGATGACGGGTAATCAAGTGCTCGGGCATACCTAACTCACGACCTACACGACGAACTTCATCTTTGAACAGCAAACGCAGCGGTTCACAAAGTTTCAGGTTCATCTTTTCAGGAAGTCCACCCACATTGTGGTGACTCTTGATAACAGTACCGGTGATGGAAAGAGACTCGATACAATCCGGATAGATAGTACCCTGAGCCAACCATTTCACATCTTTCAATTTATGTGCCTCTTCATCGAATACATCGATAAAGCCTTTACCTATAATTTTACGTTTGCGTTCGGGCTCGGTTACACCTTCCAGTTCTGAGAAGAACTTACGGCTGGCATCTACACCGATCACATTCAGTCCGAGGCATTCGTAATCATGCATTACATTCTTGAATTCATCTTTGCGGAGCATACCGTGGTCAACGAAAATACAAGTCAGATTCTTACCGATGGCCCTGTTGAGCAGCACAGCGGCTACTGAAGAATCAACTCCTCCGCTTAAACCTAATACTACCTTGTCATTGCCCAACTGAGCCTTCAATTCGGCAACTGTACTTTCAATGAACGATGCCGGGCTCCAGTCCTGCTTGCATCCACATACATCGACAACGAAATTACGAAGCATCTGTGTACCGTCCTCACTGTGGAAAACTTCCGGATGGAACTGTACGCCCCATACTTGTTCACCTTCCACCTGATAAGCGGCAATAGCCACTTTGTCTGTAGACGCAATCGTTTTAAAATTCTCAGGAACAGCAGTAATGGTATCACCGTGGCTCATCCATACCTGCGTACCCTCTCTCACACCTTTGAACAACACATTGTCCTTGCAGAAAGAAGTCAGGTGAGCACGTCCATACTCACGGGTACCTGCCGGTTCTACTTTGCCACCATTGGTATACGCCATAAACTGTGCACCATAGCAGATGCCCAGAATGGGGTATTTACCTCTGATTTCGCTCAAATCAACCTTGAACGCACTCTCGTCATACACGGAGAAGGGGCTTCCCGACAGAATCACTCCCTTGACAGTTTCGTCGTCTTTGGGGAACTTGTTATAGGGGACAATCTCGCAATACGTATCCAACTCGCGCACCCGGCGACCGATAAGCTGCGTGGTCTGTGAACCGAAATCAAGTATTATAATTTTCTCTTGCATATATAGATATGTTATGAATTTGGCGCAAAATTACTGCTTTTCTTTCAATAAATCACGTATTTCAGTCAACAATATCTCTTCTTTTGTGGGTGCGGGCGGTGCAGCAGGAGCAGCAGGCGCCTCAGCTTTCTTCTGGGTCAGCTTTGTAATCAGTTTAATAAATAAGAATATAGAAAAAGCGATAATAAGAAAATCGAAAGTTGCTTGCAGAAAGTTACCATAATTCAAGGTAACAGCAGCCGCAGTTTCTTTCCCATCGGCTCCGTACTGCGCAGCTTTCATTACCCATTTCAAGTCCGTAAAGTTCACTCCCCCAATGAGTAACCCCAGGGGGGGCATAATGATATCGGCTACAACCGACGAAACGATTTTGCCAAAGGCACCACCAATAATCACACCGACAGCCATATCCACCACATTCCCTTTCATGGCGAAAGCTTTAAAGTCTTGTAAAAAAGTACTTTTTCCCATCTTTTTTTATATTTAATATGAATTTAATATGCGAATATAAAAACATTTTCTTACTTTTGCACCGCATTCTAATGAAACAAATGCGAATTTAGAAAAGTATTTGAACAAATATTATAAAACCCTTAAAAGTTTAAACAAAATGATTAAAGTAGGTATTAACGGTTTTGGCCGTATCGGACGTATGGTATTCCGTGCAGCAGTTAAGAACTTTGGTAACGACATTCAGATCGTAGGTATTAACGACTTGTTGGATGCTGAATACTTGGCATACATGCTGAAATATGATTCAGTACACGGTCGTTTTGAAGGCGAAGTTGCTGTAGAAGACGGTGCTCTGATTGTAAACGGAAACAAAATCCGTCTGACTGCAGAGATGGATCCTGCTAACTTGAAATGGAACGAAGTTGATGCTGACGTTGTAGTTGAATCAACTGGTTTCTTCCTGACTGACGAAACAGCTCGCAAACATATCCAGGCTGGTGCTAAGAAAGTTATCATGTCTGCTCCTTCTAAAGACTCTACTCCTATGTTCGTATATGGTGTAAACCACACTTCATACGCTGGACAGGACATTATCTCTAACGCTTCTTGTACTACTAACTGCTTGGCTCCTATCGCTAAAGTATTGAACGACAAGTTCGGTATCGTTAAAGGTTTGATGACTACAGTTCACGCTGCTACTGCTACTCAGAAAACAGTAGACGGTCCTTCTAAGAAAGACTGGAGAGGTGGCCGTGGTATCCTGGAAAACATCATCCCGTCTTCTACAGGTGCTGCTAAAGCTGTAGGTAAAGTATTGCCGGTATTGAACGGTAAACTGACTGGTATGGCATTCCGCGTTCCGACTTCTGACGTTTCTGTAGTTGACCTGACAGTTGTTTTGGAAAAAGCTGCTACAATGGAAGAAATCAACGCTGCTATGAAGGAAGCTTCTGAAGGCGAATTGAAGGGTATCCTGGGCTACACTGAAGATGCAGTTGTTTCAACTGACTTCCGTGGTTGCGCTAACACTTCAATCTACGACTCTAAAGCAGGTATCTCTTTGGATTCTAACTTCGCTAAAGTTGTTTCTTGGTATGACAACGAATGGGGTTACTCAAACAAAGTTTGTGAAATGGCTCGCGTTATCGCTGCTAAATAATCAAGCTAAGATACAATATATGGAAAGCTGTTTCGGGAAACCGGAACAGCTTTTTTATTTTACAGCTCACCCTAAAAGACGTACGAAGACACGGAATGCTTATTTTACAGTTCTGCACTTCTCTCTGTCTCCCATAGCAAAAACTACAATGAAACACGTTAAATAAGAAGAAAACTATACGGAAGTCTGTGATACTCTGTGGTGAAATTTGTAATTTTGTAAATGTAACATTGATATTACTTGATATGACAAATATAGCAAATGCACAAAATCCATTCTTCGAGAAATATACAACTCCGCATGGAACCGTTCCTTTTGATAAAATAAAAACAGAACATTATGAACCGGCCATTCGCGAAGGTATCAGCCGTCAGGCAGCAGAAATAGATGCCATCGTCAACAATCCGGAAACTCCCACATTTGCTAACACCATTCTGGCCTACGAACAGTCCGGAGAATTACTCGACCGGGTAACAACCGTATTCGGCAATTTACGCAGTGCCGAAACTAATGATGACTTGCAGCAGATTGCCCAGGAAATGATGCCGCTGCTAAGTGAGCACAGCAATAACATCAGCCTGAACGAGGCACTGTTTGAACGCATCAAAGCTGTATACCTGCAGAAAGATTCTTTAGGACTGACCCCGGAACAAATGAAACTTCTGGAAAATGCCTATGACGGATTCATTCGTCGCGGAGCCAACCTACAAGGCGAAGCCAAAGAAAAATACCGTGAATTAACCAGAGATCTGAGCAAACTAACGTTGGACTTCAGCGAAAACAACCTGAAAGAGACCAATAACTATCAGCTGGCACTGACAGACAAGAGCCAACTGGACGGTCTGCCTGAAAGTGCTATAGAAGCCGCAGCCGAAACAGCACGGGAAAAAGGAGTGAATGGATGGGTATTCACACTGCATGCCCCCAGTTACATTCCCTTTATGACGTATGCCGACAACCGCGATTTACGCCGCGAACTCTATATGGCCTACAATACGAAGTGTACGCACAATAATGAATATAACAACCTGGAAATTGTAAAAAGGATAGTCAATATCCATATGGAAATCGCACAATTACTGGGTTATGACAATTATGCAGAGTATACACTGAAGAAACGCATGGCCGAAACCAGCGATGCTGTATATACCCTTCTCAACCAACTGCTGGATGCTTATACTCCCACAGCACGCAAAGAATATGAAGCAGTACAGGAGTTAGCCCGCAAAGAGCAGGGAGACGATTTTGAGATAATGCCCTGGGATTGGAGCTACTACTCCAACAAGCTGAAGGATCAGCAATTCAACATCAACGAAGAGATGCTTCGTCCCTACTTCGAACTGAACAAAGTGAAAGCGGGAGTCTTCGGATTAGCCACTCGATTATACGGAATCACATTCCACAAGAACCCCGATATTCCGGTATATCATAAGGATGTGGACGCTTATGAAGTAATGGACAAAGACGGTAATTTCCTTGCTGTGCTCTATACGGATTTTCACCCGCGTGAAGGTAAACGCTCCGGTGCCTGGATGACAGAATTCAAAGGCCAATGGATAGAAAGCACAGGCGAGAACAGTCGCCCGCACGTATCGGTAGTGATGAACTTCACCAAGCCGACAGAAAGCAAACCGGCTTTGTTGACTTATGACGAAGTAGAAACTTTCCTTCACGAGTTTGGACACGCTTTGCATGGAATGTTTGCCAACTCAACTTACCAAAGCCTAAGCGGGACGAATGTTTACTGGGATTTCGTAGAACTCCCCTCACAGATTATGGAAAACTTCGGCATCGAGAAAGAGTTTCTTCATACCTTTGCCAGCCATTATCAGACAGGAGAGCCTTTGCCCGACGAATTAATCCGGAGACTGGTAGATGCCTCTAACTTTAATGTAGCGTATGCCTGCCTCCGCCAAGTCAGCTTCGGTCTGCTGGACATGGCATGGTATACCCGCAACACTCCATTCGACGGAGACGTAAAAGAGTACGAACGCCAGGCATGGTCCAAAACACAGATACTGCCTATAGTACCGGAAACTTGTATGAGCACTCAGTTCTCACACATATTTGCCGGAGGATATTCGGCCGGATACTATAGCTACAAATGGGCGGAGGTTTTGGATGCGGATGCGTTCTCTCTGTTCAAGCAAAAAGGAATCTTCAACAAAGACGTAGCTGACTCCTTCCGAAGTAACATCTTGTCGAAAGGAGGAACAGAACACCCGATGGTACTATATAAACGTTTCCGGGGACAAGAACCTACCATCGATGCATTACTTATCAGAAACGGAATAAAAAAATAGAAAGATATGAAATATAAATACTTATTATTACTACTTTTGATGCTCCCTTTTGTATGCGGATGCAATGATTCGGACGATGTGAATGGTATCTTTACCGGAAAAGTATGGAAACTGACGTACATAACCAAAAAGAATGATCATAAACCTTATGATTTCTGGGGTGACAAAGATAAATACGAGCAGTCCATCAAGAATTATATCAATAAGGAGGGTGCATACACCATCAAGTTTGAGGGAGAAAACATAGACAATGTCATCAGCGGAAAATTTAACGGAACGCTTCTGACACATACCTATACAGGAACCTGGAGCGCCAACGGTGAAAGCAATGCCTTCTCCGCCTCAGTAAAAGGTTCTGAAAGTGATCCGTTAGGATTCAGCAACAAGTTTGTCGAAGGGCTCAACAGAGCTACTTCGTATAAAGGAAATTACGATAACCTTTTCATCTATTACAAGGATGAGGGAGGCAGGGACTTATGTCTTGTATTTCATGTTGATAAATAATATAGCAGCGAATGGACACAGCAAACAGAAAACAATCAGATTTAGACAAACGTTATATCCGAATGGCTGCCATCTGGTCGGAAAATTCTTATTGTCAGCGCCGTAAGGTTGGAGCGCTGATTGTCAAAGATAAGATGATTATCTCGGACGGATACAATGGGACGCCATCGGGCTTTGAGAATATTTGTGAAGATGATAATAATGTGACTAAACCCTATGTCCTGCATGCCGAGGCCAATGCCATCACCAAAATAGCACGCTCCAACAACAGCAGTGACGGAGCTACGATGTATGTTACAGCTTCGCCTTGCATCGAATGTGCTAAACTCATTATACAGGCAGGCATCAAACGAGTGGTATACTCCGAGCACTACCGCCTGGAAGACGGAATAGAATTGCTGAAACGTGCAGGTATCGAAGTCGTTTTCGTCGATACAAGTGAAAAATGAAACAACATACATAAACAACTGACTACAACACAGCTCTACCCTGCAGTTTGTCGTCTGTAGCCAATAATGATTAAAGATATGAGTACAAAGAACTCTTCACGATTTACCCCTGTCATCATTGCTATCAGTGTGGTAATCGGAATTCTGATAGGTACATTTTATGCCAAGCACTTTGCCGGTAACCGGCTCGGCATTATCAACGGATCTTCAAACAAGTTGAATGCCCTGCTACGCATTGTCGACGACCAGTACGTGGACACTGTCAACATGACCGACCTCGTGGAGAAGGCAATGCCACAGATTCTGGCAGAGCTGGATCCCCACTCCACCTACATCCCGGCACAAAATCTGGAAGAAGTGACATCGGAACTGGAAGGCAGCTTCAGCGGTATCGGTATCCAGTTCACCATCCAGGACGACACCATACACGTGAACAGCGTTATTCAGGGAGGTCCTTCGGAAAAAGTAGGACTGATGGCAGGTGACCGCATCGTAATGGTGGACGACAGTTTATTCGTAGGGAAGAAAGTGACCAATGAACGTGCCATGCGCACTCTGAAAGGCCCGAAGGGTACTCAAGTGAAACTGGGCGTGAAGCGCGCTACGGAGAAAGAACTGCTGAACTTCACCATCACACGTGGTGATATTCCGCAAAACACCATCGACGCAGCTTATATGCTGACAGATGACTTCGGCTATATACAAGTCAGTAAATTCGGTCGTACCACACATGTGGAACTACTGAACGCCATTGCTCTCCTGAATCATAAGAACTGCAAAGGGCTGATTATCGACTTACGTGGTAACACAGGAGGCTATATGGAAGCCGCAGTTCGCATGGTCAACGAATTCTTACCCGAAGGTAAACTGATCGTATACACAGAAGGACGCAAATATCCTCGTGCCGACGAGTTTGCCAACGGAACAGGCAGCTGCCAGAAGATGCCTATCATCGTACTGATCGACGAAGGTTCGGCTTCAGCCAGCGAAATCTTTACCGGTGCTATCCAGGATAACGACCGCGGTATGGTTGTAGGACGCCGTTCGTTCGGCAAAGGTCTGGTACAGCAACCCATCGATTTCAGCGACGGCTCAGCTATCCGCCTGACCATTGCCCGCTACTATACTCCATCCGGACGCTGTATCCAACGTCCTTACCAGAATGGCAAAGACCGCAACTACGAAATGGATTGGCTGACGCGTTATGAACATGGAGAATACTTCTCGAAAGACAGTATCAAGCTCGACGAAAATCTGCGCTACTCTACAGCTCTGGGACGTCCGGTATACGGTGGTGGCGGTATCATGCCGGATGTATTCGTTCCACAAGATACAACGGGTGTTACTTCATATCTGACCGAGGTACTGAGTAAGGGACTTACCATTCAGTTCACGTTCCACTATACGGACAACAACCGCGATAAGCTGAAGAAATATGAAGATGAAGAATCATTGTTGAACTACCTGCGCCGCCAGGGACTGGTCGAACAGTTCATACGCTATGCTGACAGCAAAGGAGTCAAACGGAGAAATATTCTGATTCAGAAATCATATAAGTTACTGGAAAAGAGCATTTACGGTAATATCATCTACAATATGCTGGGAAAAGAAGCCTATATTCAATATCTCAACCAAAGCGATCAGACTGTGAAAAAGGCTGTCGAACTGCTTGAGAGCGGAGAAGCATTCCCCAAGGCTCCCGTCAGCGTAGAACCTCAAAAGGAGGAAAAGAAAGATGGAAAGAAAAAAACAACTGCGCAAGTGGATAGTACAGGAGAAGAAGAAATACTCCGACTCTACGCTTAAGGCATTGTCGGAGAAGGTGCTAACCACCCTTGAAGCATACCCTGAATTCCAAAAAGGGCATACCATACTGCTCTATCACTCAATGAAGGACGAAGTACAGACTCACGCCTTCATTGAGAAATGGAGCCGGTCAAAGAAAATTATACTTCCCGTAGTGATAGGTGACGAATTGGAACTACGTGTCTACACAGGACCTCAGGATCTTGCCATAAGTTCGTATGGCATTGCCGAACCGACAGGAACACGATTCACCGATTACCGGGCGATCGATCTGGCAGTCATTCCGGGTGTCGCTTTTGATCGGCACGGACATCGTTTAGGGCGCGGCAAAGGTTATTATGACCGTTTACTCCCTCAGATCGCGGCACCCAAAGCCGGAATTTGTTTCCCGTTTCAATTGATTGAAGAAGTTCCTGCAGAAGAATTTGACTTCCGCATGGATACCGTCATAGCGCAATGAAAACGAATTATCATACACATACCACTCGCTGTATGCATGCCGTAGGAGACGACGAAGACTATGTGCGTAGCGCTATCAAAGGTGGTTTTCAGGAACTGGGCTTCTCTGACCATAGTCCGTGGAAGTATCATACGGACTTTGTATCAGATATACGTATGCTGCCGGAGGAATTACCGGAATACGTAGAAAGTATCCGCGCCTTGAAAGAAAAATACCGCAACCGGATCAGTATCAGAATCGGATTGGAATGCGAATATTTTCCCGAATACACCCATTGGCTGAAAGAAATCATTAGAGAGTACCGGTTGGACTACATCCTTTTTGGGAACCATCATTACCACACCGACGAAAAGTTTCCATACTTCGGACACCACACTACCAACCGGGACATGCTCGACCTCTATGAGGAAAGCTCTATTGAAGGAATGGAGAGCGGACTATTCGCCTATCTGGCCCACCCCGACCTCTTTATGCGCTCCTATCCGGAATTCGATACACATTGTACCAGCATTAGCCGCCACATCTGCCGGGCTGCGGCACGACTGAACATCCCGTTGGAATACAATGTCGGTTATATGGCCACCAATGAAGCCCGGGGAATAATGACCTATCCCTGTCCACAGTTTTGGCACATTGCGGCCAATGAAGGATGTACGGCCATCATCGGACTGGATGCACACAACAATCTCGATTTAGAAAATCCGGTCTATTACGACCGGGCTTGCAAAGAGCTGAAAGAGTTGAAAATGCCGGTCATAGATACCATTCCATTCCTGGAATATTAAGCAAACAACGTTTCACTGAAACAGAGGCTTTATCCGCTCCGGACAGAAGCTCTGTTAACCAAGAACGAAGGCTCTGTTTGATACAAACAGAGCCTTCGTTCTTGGTAGAGATAACGGCTGTCAGCGAAAAATAATATTAGTAATCACCGTAGCACCGACTTTCTGGTTAAGATTACGAACCAGCAGTTCCCTTCCCATCATCAACTCCTGACGAAGGGCAGCAGAAGTCAAATGCACATATAATACTTGATTACGAATATATAAATCTCTTGTATACGACATTATGGTAGGTCCCAACACTGTTTCCCACGAATCCAGCAAACGCTGTTCGTTCAGTGGAGATTCCAGACTCTCTTGACGTAGATATTTCTGAATCAGTTTGCCAATAGGCTCCGCATCATTCCGTTTCATTGGTCTTTTTCCTCCATTTCATTAATTGCCCCGTTTTCTACACGGAACATTTTATAATCACTGCCTACCTTATATAATATACGATCCAAATGCTCACGATTTGTATCCGTTATAAAAATCTGCCCGAAATTGTCACCCGCTACCAACTTCACGATTTGTTCTACGCGCGAAGCATCCAGCTTGTCGAAAATATCATCCAACAGCAACAAAGGCACCGTGCTTCCCGTACGTTTCAGAAAATCAAACTGGGCAAGCTTCAACGCTACCAGATAAGTCTTGTTCTGCCCCTGTGAACCTTCCCTTTTAATGGGAAAGTCACCCAGTAACATATTCAACTCGTCCTTATGTATCCCCCGGAGTGAATATCCCATAATCTTATCCCGTACCCGACTCTCCTTCAAGACTTCAAGCAGAGAAGCCCCCCTTGCATGTGACTCGTAAGTCAGCCCTACCTGCTCCTTATCCTGCGAGATATACGAATAGAATGACTGGAATATAGGGATAAACTCACTGATGAATGCCTCCCGCTTCCGGAACACCACCTCACCGGCCTGTGCCATCATTTCCTCCCAAACCAAAAACAATTCTTCTTCCACCGGCTGTTCACTCTTCAGCAGCGTATTTCGTTGCACCAATGCTTTATTGTAACGGATCAAAGCATCCAGATACTCTTTGTCATACTGTGAAATAACCACATCCATAAACCGGCGCCGCTCGTCACTACCACCGGCTATCAATTCAGAATCGGCCGGCGAAACCATTACCAAGGGAATAAATCCGATGTGATCCGACAAACGGGAATATTCTTTCTTATTGCGTTTGAATTGTTTTTTCGACCTGCGCTTCATTCCACAATAAATCTCCTCAGGCGTTCCGTCCATCGCCTCGTAGAACCCCTGAATCACAAAAAAGTCCTGTTCGTGACGAATATTCTGCGAATCAATCGGATTTCCGGCACTTTTACAAAAAGACAGAAAGTAGACAGCATCGAGCAGGTTGGTTTTTCCCATCCCGTTCTGTCCGAAAAAGCAGTTCAACTTAGCCGAAAAATTCAGTTCCACCTGCTCCAGATTCTTATAATTCAGTATAGATATACGCTTCAGTATCATGTATGCACATTGAGTTTGGTTACAAAAGTAGAAAGATTTTCGGGGTTTTAGGCCGTAAAACAAAAAAAGATGCCTCTAAATTTCGTTTATATATATAAAAAAACTACTTTTGCTGACCAAAATATCCAGTTGAAAAAATAACAAAAAGAATCATATAAAAATGGCAGAACAAAAGAACCACAACAACGAACTGAATGTGGAAGATGCACTGACACAGTCGGAAGCATTTCTTGTTAAAAACAAAAAAGCAATCATTGGCGCCGTTGTAGCCGTAATCGTAATCGTAGCAGGCGTGATCCTCTACAAGAATTTCTATGCAGAACCCCGTGAAGAAAAAGCGCAGGCTGCTCTTTTCAAAAGCGAACAGTACTTTGAACAAAGTGCATACGAGCAGGCACTGAACGGTGATAGTATCGGTTCTATCGGTTTCCTGAAAGTAGCCGATCAATTCAGCGGAACCAAAGCAGCCAACCTGGCAAAAGCTTACGCCGGCATCTGCTACCAGAATTTAGGTAAATATGACGAAGCAATCAAAGCACTCGACGGCTTCAGCGGAGACGACCAGATGGTGGCTCCTGCCATTCAGGGTGCCATTGGCAACTGCTACGCTCAGTTAGGCCAACTCGACAAAGCAGCTTCAACCCTTCTGAAAGCAGCAGACAATGCTGATAACAGCACTCTGAGCCCCATCTTCCTACTGCAAGCCGGAGAAATCCTGATGAAGCAAGGCAAAAACGATGATGCTGTAAAAGCCTTCACCAAGATCAAAGACAAATACTTCCAGTCTTATCAGGCTATGGACATCGATAAGTACATCGAGCAAGCCAAACTGCTGAAAAAATAATAACGGGGTATATACCTTATTATATAGAAAGCTACCCAAACGAACCTGGGTAGCTTTTTTTAAACCAACCAAAAACATATATATTATGGCAACAGCATATCATAACTTATCTGATTACGATTTTAATTCGGTTCCGAATGCAGAAGAAATGAAATTCGGTATCGTTGTTTCCGAATGGAACGCCCATATCACCGGCGCCCTGCTGGACGGAGCTGTGAAAACTTTAAAGAAACACGGAGCAAAGCAAGAAAATATTCTGGTGAAAACAGTACCGGGAAGTTTCGAACTAACTTTCGGCGCCAATCAAATGATGGAAAATTGCGATGTAGATGCAATTATTATCATTGGTTGCGTAATTAAAGGAGATACTCCACATTTTGATTATGTTTGCATGGGAGTGACACAAGGTGTCGCACAACTGAACGCAACTGGCGATATACCAGTTATTTACGGATTAATTACTACTAATACCATGGAGCAGGCTGAAGATAGAGCCGGCGGCAAACTGGGTAATAAAGGAGACGAATGTGCAATTACTGCAATAAAAATGATCGATTTTGTTTGGAGTTTAAATAAATAGTTGTATCTTTGCATCGCAATTGAGAAACAAACCTACTTAAGAGAAAGCAAAGGGACTCAAAAGCGAACAAAAGGGCAAATACCAGAGTGGCCAAATGGGGCAGACTGTAAATCTGCTGTCTTTCGACTTCGGTGGTTCGAATCCATCTTTGCCCACAAAAATTGCGGAAGTAGCTCAGTTGATAGAGCATTAGCCTTCCAAGCTGAGGGTCGCGGGTTTGAGCCCCGTCTTCCGCTCTAAAGAGAATCTGAGAAATTAGATTCTCTTTTTTTATATATAACCCTAACATCCTAACCACATATGAGAACTCCTTCACAAACACATGTGCTCGGACTGGCACATCCTCCCATCCCCATTGTGCGCCTTGCTTTCATTGGGCTTGGCAATAGAGGTGTATTGACTTTACAGCGTTATCTGCAAATCGAAGGAATCGAAATTAAAGCACTTTGCGAAATCAGGGAAGGTAACCTGACTAAAGCGCAGAAAATTCTCCGGGAAGCAGGCTATCCCCAGCCGGATGGTTATACCGGGGCGGATGGATGGAAACAAATGTGTGAACGGAATGATATTGACCTGGTGTTTATCTGTACCGATTGGCTGACACATACTCCCATGGCAGTTTATGCTATGGAACACGGTAAACACGTAGCCATCGAAGTTCCGGCAGCCATGACCGTAGAAGAATGCTGGAAGCTGGTAGATACAGCCGAGAAGACAAGACAACACTGTATGATGCTTGAAAACTGTTGCTACGATCCATTTGCATTGACCACACTGAATATGGCACAACAGGGTGTATTCGGAGAGATAACGCACGTAGAGGGAGCATACATACATGATCTGCGCTCTATCTACTTCGCCGACGAAAGTAAAGGAGGATTTCACAATCATTGGGGGAGGAAATATAGCATAGAGCATACCGGTAACCCCTATCCTACTCACGGCTTAGGCCCCATTTGCCAGGTACTGAATATTCACCGGGGCGACCGCATGAATTATCTCGTCTCATTATCGAGTCTGCAAGCCGGCATGACGTCGTACGCCCGTAAGACATTCGGAGAAAATTCTCCCGAAGCCCGTCAAAAGTATCGGTTGGGAGATATGAACACCACCTTGATTCACACAATGAAAGGCAAGAGTATCATGATTCAGTATAATGTCGTCACTCCACGCCCGTACAGCCGCCTCCATACAATCTGTGGTACGGAAGGCTTTGCCCAGAAGTATCCCGTTCCCTGCATCGCCCTTGAGCCCGACGCAAGTGCTCCTCTCGAAGGAAAAGCGCTTGCAGATATTATGGAACGCTACAAACACCCTTTTACAGCTACTTACGGTGCAGAAGCCCATCGGAGAAATCTGCCCAATGAAATGAATTATGTCATGGATTGCCGTTTGATTCATTGCCTGCGCAACGGGCTCCCATTGGATATGGATGTATACGATGCCGCCGAATGGTCATGCATCACAGAACTAAGCGAGCAATCGGTATTAAACGGTAGTATTCCTGTAGAAATACCGGATTTTACAAGAGGAGCATGGGAAAATAATTAAAACTATATAAAAACAAGAAAAGGGACCGGTTTTAAAATCGATCCCTTTTTTCAACCTTTAATTAAGAGATATCTGTGTTAAATTAATATCCCGGGTTCTGATCGCCAGCCAATAGCGGATTTAAGTCAATGGCTGTTTGCGGAATTGGTTTCAGACGCATACGAGAACTCCATTTCATTGTAAGTTCCGTATCACCGTCAGGAGTCATGATGGGTACATTGTTCATGTGCTCTTTCCAGTAATCGTCACTATAACGAGTCATATCATCACCGCGGAAGCCTTCACCAGCCAATTCAATACGACGTTCGTTCTGAATCAGTTTTAAACCTTCTTCTTTGCTCAAACCAGAAGGAACATCCGGCATACCACAACGGTCGCGCAACTGATTTAAAGCTGCTTCTGTTGCAGCATCATACCCAGTAGTCTGTGTATGCGCTTCAGCATAAATCAATAAAATTTCAGCATAACGGATACAAGGATAATCACCGGTTGCCTGTCCGTCGCCATTAGCATCATTTTCCAATGAAAGCATTTTGCGGAAGTTAAATCCGGTCTTTGATTCGTTATTACCATTCTTTATCCATTCATACACAAACTTATCGCCATAATTAGATTCATACCAACTCTTGAATGGCATCAAGATAGAAACATACATACGGCTATCACGGTTACGGAACTCCTGAATATATTTGTAATCTTTCAATGTTCCATTCTTTATCTTTTCCTGACAGAAAGCGATAAACTTAGCTTCTCCTTCGGGTTTTTGATAAGCATCCAAGTCTGCCTTAATCTCGTTGTACGCTTTAGCACGTTCTTCCGGAGTAGGCAACTGCGGTACACTGTGGCCATCAACTCCCCAATAAGCATCTACCAGATTCTGTGTCGGAGTTACAGAAGACCAACCACCCAACTGATTCGGACGCATACTTGTATAACGAGTCATATCTTGATAATCCCAACTGGAAGCAGCATATTGACGAGTCATAATGTATTCGGGATTATCCGGATTAGCATTTTCTGTATGCCACAAAGCTTCATAATTAAACATACCCTTAATGAATTCGTCTTTATCGATTCCTTTTTCTTCAAAATCAATATACAAACTCATTTCTTCTGCCTCTTTCTTCTGTGCTTCCGATAAAGAAGAAATCTTGAACAAAGAGAAACCTCCCTTATCCATCACTTCCTTGGCAGTAGTTTCTGCTAAAGCGTAGTCTCCAAAATACAGAGCCGCTCTTGCTTTCAATGACAAACAAGCATATTTTGTGATACGTCCCTTTTCATTCGGATAACCACCGGTATATTTCTCAGGCAATATTGCAGCAGCCTCAGTAAGTTCTTTCATAATAAAATCACGAATCACACTTACCTCGTCACGCGGAATATTAGGCGAGTTATAATCCAGCACCTCAGTAATCAAAGGCACTTTACCGAATGTCATAGTCATGCCCAGATAAGTCCATGCACGCATTGCACGCACCTCTGCCTTGAATCTTTCTCTTAAAGATTCATCCATCTCACAATTTCCGACTTTCTGCAAAAATAAATTCTCCTTACGGATTGTCTCAAAGTTCCAGCCTTCGTCATATAGAGGACTAAAACCATCTTGCTGGAATATCTTTGCGCTAGACTCGTGTGCATATTGGCAATATACATCATCCGAGTAAGCATCTCCGTAAACACCGATACCCGGAATTGCTGCAGAATAAATTGAGTTCAGATTATACCAAGCATCTTTTTCAGATGTCCAATATGTCTCGGCCGCAATATTAGCAGGCGGCTCCACTTCCAAGTCGCAACTACTAACACTTACACTAACTAAAGTGCAAAGGAATATACCCTTGAATAATTTATTTATAGTTTTCATCTTTTATAATCAATAATGTTAGAATGTTAGATTTACACCAAAAGCAATCGAAGACGTACCACGAGTATTAACGCCGCGTCCTGAAGCTGTTTCAGGGTCGAAATCTTCCATACGGTGGTCAGCACGAATAGTAAACGGATTCTCGGCCGCAACATAAAGCTTCAATGCCTCCAGGCTCAACTTCTGCAATACCGGCTTCTGGAAAGAATATCCGAAAGTTATATTCTTGATGCGGAAATAATCGGCATCGAACAACCAGTAGTCAGAGAAATATTGGTTATAAGTTGAATGTTTACTTGTACGGGGATAAATGCGCGGATAAGCTGCATTCGGATTAGGATTATCTACCGTCCATCTCTTCAAATGATATTTACGCGGGCTTGCATAATCCGAGAATGCCCAAGCATTTTCCATGCTGAAGTTTACTTTTGTACCGGTAACTCCCTGACCGAACATACTTAATTCAAATCCTTTATAACGGAGATTCAAATTCACACCATAAGTAATATCAGGTACATCACAACCAATATAAGTTCTATCCTTATCGGTAAGTTTACCATCACCGTCCAAATCTACATATTTAATATCACCAGCCTGAGGTACCAAACCATCAGTGATGTAATTACCAGCATCAATATCCTCCTGAGTCAACAAACCGTCAGAACGATATCCATAGAAGGTACCGATTGCATAACCAACCTTCTTAATCCACGGACTTTCAATAATCGGGTCATTAGCTCCCAGGTTGGTAACCTTATTCCAGTTCTTACTCATGTTAAAACCAACTGTATACGCAAAGTCACCCAGAGTTTTATTATGTGTAATGCTCAGTTCCAGACCTTTATTGCTTACCGTACCAATATTTTGTGAAACCTTGAAATCAGAGCCGATACCGATTTCTTTCGGACTCGGATATGACAACAGGATATCATCTGTCTTTTTGTTATAATAATCAGCTGTAAAGCTCAACAGGCCATTGAAAATATCAAAATCCACACCGATATCAGTGATAGTAACAGTTTCCCATCCCAAAGTCGGATTGGCTGGTTTAGATTCTACGATACCTGAAACAATGACATCCTCAAAGTTATAGTTACCCCCTTGTTGATAAGAAGAGAAATAATCATATTGACCTACGTTATTGATGTTACCCAACTGTCCCCAAGATGCACGCACCTTCAAGTTATTGATCCAGTTGATATCTTGCATGAATCCTTCCTGATTAATACGCCAACCTGCAGAGAATGAAGGGAAAACGCCCCAACGATTATCCTTATGGAAACGAGAAGAAGCATCAGCACGGATGTTGGCCTCCAATAAATAACGATCCATAAATGAATAATTTACACGACCAAAGTAAGACATCAACTTGTCTTCGTTACTTCCACCTTCAGCATAAGTATCATCCGGTGCGCTTGAACCACCATTCATGTCTGTCATACCATTAGTCGGGAATTTCAGACGATATGATTTTTGTTTCTGATATTTATAATGTTCATAAGATACACCAGCCAAAACATTCACATTATGCTTTTCGTTACTCCAAACGTAATTGGCCAATGCATTATAAGTAAGGCGACTGTTTTCTTCCCAGCTGTATTCCATCTTAGAGTTGGTTACATCTGTACCATTCAGCTCAGTACCGGTCTGAAAATCCTTAATTTTATTCTTATTTGCAGTATAAGTCTTAGATTTATAATCCCAGGCTTTATAAATCATTTCACCAGTCAATACCAATCCTTTTACAGGTTTAATATCTAAGGCCAGATTTATCAAAGTATTTTCAGTCTTGCTGTTCGACCATCCTCCTTCTTCCAAACGGCGTAAAGGGTTACGTTCCATGTTTACTGTTGCAGCAGGCTTTCCACCTTCATAACTACCCCATTCACCGTTACTATGGCGAGCAACATAAGTTGACGGGATTGTCAGCAAGTGTGTATAAATAACCCCTCCCTTGTCGTTATCAGAAGTACTTTGGATATAATTGATATTAGAACGCATTGTCAACCAAGACTTAATATCCGAAGAAATGTTGGTAGTCAAGTTATAACGTTCACTTTTTGCACCAGGAGTAAATTTATCATCATACATATATCCTAATGAAGTGAAATACTTCACTTTATTACCACCACTAAAGCTTACAGAATGTTTCGTCATGACAGCTTCATCCTTCAATACTAAATCATACCAATTCGTATTCGGGTACATATCCGGATTAGAACCATCACGGAACATTTGTATCTCCTTATCAGTATAAGGAAGCGTGCTTGTATTCGGGTTTTCATTCAGAGCAGCTTCATTGCTCAAGCGTGCGTACCATTCAGAACTCAATACATCGGGTGTATAAGTTGCCATCTTCACTGCAACCGAACCATCGTAACTGATCTTCAAATCACCTTCTTTACCACCTTTTGTTTTTACCAATACAACGCCATAAGCTGCACGAGAACCGTAAATTGCAGAAGATGCCGCATCTTTCAGAAACGAAATACTTTCTATCGAATTCGGATCAAGGCTTGAAAAGAAAGAAGCATCAGCAATTGCACCGTCAATAACAAACAAAGGAGAAGAAGTTCCCAAGTTACCGCGACCACGCATATTGATTGATGGAGTAGATCCCGGACGAGATATGATGGTTACTCCCGGAACCTGTCCTTGTACAGAAGCCAATACGTCTGTATTTACACGTTCTTTCAATTCATCTGCTCCAACAGAAGATACTGCACCTGTCAGGTTGACCTTTTTCTGAGTACCATAACCAACAACTACAACTTCATCCAAAGTTTTTGTATCTTCCTTCATTATGACATTGTAATTGTTAACTCCCGGCTTAAGTACGATGGTCTGAGGTACGTAACCGATATAAGTAATCTGAAGCTCCTTACCGGCAGTATTCAGGGTAAATTCACCGTCAATATTAGTAATGGTACCATTAGAGGTAGTACCTTTTTCTACTACAGATGCTCCGATGATGGCTTCACCCATTGCGTCTTTCACGACTCCGGTAATTTTTCTCTGTTTCTGCTGTTGAACAGCCTGCACATCCTTGGCAGCTGCAGTCACAGTAGATACTACGATCTGATTATCCACGATCTTATAAGTGTATCCCGAATTTTTAAATACTTCGTTCAGTACAGTTTCGATCGGGGCATCCGACACATTGATGGATACTTTCTTGTTCAGCTTT
>NZ_JAFKPJ010000030.1:0-25819 GCF_019633765.1 Bacteroides sp. 11BF | reverse complement strand
TTGTTTATAGACGTAGGAAAAGAAGGAGGGAGGATAACAACCGAACTGATGCACTCGTTTATAAATAAAATACTACTTAAAATACGAATATTTACTGATAATTTATATGTTATGAGGATTATTATTCGTATCTTTGTCGCCCGAATTATGTCTACCTACTTAAGATTCAGATGAAAATTAGTTAAGTAGTACATAACGTTTGGGCTTTTTTTGTACCTTTGCAACGATTAAAAAAAAGAAGCTTTGGGAAAGTTTGATAAATACAAAATTGATTTGAAAGGAATGCAAGCAGACTCATGTAAGTATGAGTTTCTACTTGACAATCTTTTTTTCGCTCATATTGATGGCCCTGAAGTTCAGAAAGGTAAAGTCAACGTAGAGTTGACGGTTAAAAAGACCTCTCGTGCTTTTGAATTGAGCTTCCAGACAGAAGGTATCGTATGGGTACCATGTGACCGTTGTTTGGATGAGATGGAGCAGCCGGTTACTTCCTCAGATAAGTTGATGGTAAAATTTGGCCGTGAATATGCTGAAGAGGGAGATAATCTGATTGTGATCCCTGAGGAAGAAGGGGAGATCAATGTAGCTTGGTTTATGTACGAGTTTATAGCTTTGGCTATCCCGATGAAGCATGTGCATGCTCCCGGTAAATGCAATAAAGCTGTGACCAGTAAGCTGAACAAGCATCTTAGAACAAGTGGTGATGACGATGCAGAAGAATCTTTTGGCGCTGGTGAGGATATCGTTGTGGAAGATGAAGCGGAGGAACAGATTGATCCGCGCTGGAATGAATTAAAAAAAATATTAGATAATAATTAAAGTTTAAAAGAAAATGGCACATCCTAAGAGAAGACAATCAAAAACAAGAACTGCAAAGAGAAGAACTCATGATAAAGCAGTAGCTCCTACATTGGCTATTTGCCCGAACTGCGGTGAATGGCATGTTTACCACACAGTATGCGGCGCTTGCGGATACTACAGAGGTAAGCTGGCAATTGAAAAAGAAGCTGCTGTATAATTGCAGTCTGAATAAGCTTATACTTATCAAACAGCCAGAGAGCAATGCTCTCCGGCTGCTTTAAGTATTAGATGTATTGCTAAATTAAAACAGAATTGATGGAAAAAATAAATGCAGTAATCACAGGAGTCGGAGGATATGTACCTGATTATGTCTTGACAAACGACGAGATATCTAAGATGGTGGATACCAATGACGAGTGGATTATGACTCGTATCGGAGTAAAAGAAAGACGAATACTGAACGAAGAGGGATTAGGTACTTCGTATATGGCCCGTAAGGCAGCTAAACAGTTGATGAAAAAAACGGGTTCAAATCCTGATGACATTGATTTAGTTATCGTTGCAACTACTACTCCTGACTATCATTTCCCCTCAACAGCTTCTATTCTTTGTGATAAACTCGGACTAAAAAATGCTTTTGCTTTCGATCTACAGGCTGCTTGTAGCGGATTCTTGTATCTGATGGAAACAGCTGCCAATTTTATTCGTTCGGGACGATATAAAAAAGTAATCATTGTTGGTGCCGATAAAATGTCATCAATGGTGGATTACACAGAACGTGCAACATGCCCTATCTTCGGTGATGGAGCGGCAGCTTTTATGCTTGAACCGACCACGGAAGACTTGGGAATTATGGATGCTATATTGAGAACTGATGGTAAGGGATTGCCTTTCCTCCACATGAAAGCGGGTGGTTCGGTTTGTCCTCCTTCTTATTTCACGGTTGACAATAAAATGCATTATATTCATCAGGAAGGTAGAACTGTGTTCAAGTACGCTGTCTCTAATATGTCTGATGTCAGTGCAGCTATAGCAGAAAAGAACGGGCTGACAAAAGATAACATTGACTGGATTGTTCCCCATCAAGCCAATATGCGCATCATCGAAGCGGTAGCTCATCGCATGGAAGTTCCGATGGAGAAAGTTCTGGTGGATATTCAGCATTACGGTAATACGAGTGCGGGTACGCTGCCATTGTGTATCTGGGATTTTGAAGAGAAACTTAAGAAAGGCGATAACATTATTTTCACTGCGTTTGGTGCCGGATTTACTTGGGGTGCCGTGTATGTGAAATGGGGTTACGACGGGAAAAAAGAATAGTAACGAAAGTTGCTAATATAAATCACATAAAACGCATCTTATTTCGATTCGATGCGTTTTTTTGTCTAAATCAATAAATGGAAGGCGATGCATAAAGCTGGTTTTGTGAATATAGTAGGAAATCCCAATGTGGGTAAGTCGACACTGATGAATGTGTTGGTAGGCGAACGTATTTCAATTGCTACGTTTAAGGCGCAGACTACTCGTCACCGGATTATGGGTATCTATAATACGGATGATATGCAGATTGTTTTTTCGGATACTCCGGGGGTGCTGAAACCTAATTATAAGTTGCAGGAATCTATGCTGAACTTTTCGACTTCAGCATTAGCGGATGCAGATGTCTTGCTTTATGTGACAGACGTGATTGAAACTCCTGATAAGAATAATGAATTTATTCAGAAAGTGCGTCAGCAGACTGCTCCGGTTTTGTTGTTGATTAACAAGATTGACTTGACTGACCAGGAAAAGTTGGTGAAGCTGGTGGAAGACTGGAAAGAGTTGCTTCCACAAGCTGAGATTATTCCGATTTCGGCAGCTACAAAGTTCAATGTGGACTATGTGATGAAGCGGATCAAAGAACTTTTGCCTGACTCACCTCCTTATTTTGATAAGGACCAGTGGACTGATAAGCCGGCCCGTTTCTTTGTCAACGAGATTATCCGTGAGAAGATCCTGTTGTACTATGATAAAGAGATTCCGTACTCGGTAGAGGTGGTGGTAGAGCAATTCAAAGAAGATGCGAAGAAGATACACATTCATGCCGTGATTTATGTAGAGCGTGATTCTCAGAAAGGCATTATTATAGGAAAACAGGGTAAAGCCCTGAAGAAAGTTGCTACAGAGGCACGGCGGGATCTGGAACGTTTTTTCGGAAAAACTGTTTTTCTGGAAACCTATGTGAAAGTAGACAAAGATTGGCGCAGCTCTGACAAGGAATTGCGGAATTTTGGTTATCAGTTAGATTAAAAAAAGAAAATTCATACGACTGTGATAGTCGCAAAAATAAAGTGTGTAAACTATGGGAAATTTAGTTGCAATCGTAGGACGACCCAATGTGGGCAAGTCTACCTTATTTAATCGTTTGACGAAAACCCGTCAGGCAATTGTGAACGATGAAGCGGGTACTACCCGTGATAGGCAGTATGGTAAATCCGAATGGTTAGGGCGAGAGTTTTCTGTTGTTGATACCGGTGGATGGGTAGTAAACTCTGACGATATATTCGAAGAGGAAATCCGCAAGCAGGTATTGATGGCAGTGGATGAAGCGGATGTGATTCTGTTTGTGGTGGATGTGACAAATGGAGTGACAGATTTGGATATGCAGGTAGCTGCCATATTACGCCGTGCCAAAAGTCCGGTCATCATGGTGGCCAATAAGACGGATAATCATGAGCTGCGATATAATGCTCCTGAGTTTTATCGGTTGGGATTGGGCGATCCTTATTGTATCTCTGCGATTAGTGGTAGTGGTACAGGAGATCTGATGGACTTGATTGTTAGTAAATTCAAGAAAGAATCCGATGAGATTCTGGATGAAGACATCCCTCGTTTCGCTGTGGTGGGACGTCCTAATGCCGGTAAATCGTCTATTGTGAATGCTTTTATCGGGGAAGAACGCAATATTGTTACGGAAATAGCCGGAACAACCCGCGATTCTATTTACACTCGTTACAATAAGTTTGGCTTCGATTTCTATCTGGTAGATACAGCCGGTATTCGTAAAAAGAATAAGGTAAACGAGGATCTCGAATATTATTCGGTTGTCCGTTCTATTCGTGCCATAGAGGGGGCCGATGTATGTATCCTGATGGTGGATGCGACCCGTGGTATAGAAAGCCAGGATTTGAATATATTCTCGTTGATTCAGAAAAACTCAAAAGGGTTAGTGGTAGTCGTGAATAAGTGGGATCTTGTAGAAAACAAGACTGATAAAGTAATGAAGACTTTTGAGGAAGCCATTCGTTCACGTTTTGCTCCTTTTGTTGATTTCCCTATTGTGTTTGCATCGGCATTGACAAAACAGAGAATTCTCAAGGTGCTTGAAGAGGCACGTAAAGTTTACGAGAACCGTATGATTAAAATTCCGACAGCTCGCCTGAACGAAGAGATGCTTCCGTTGATCGAAGCTTATCCGCCTCCTGCGACTAAGGGAAAATATATCAAGATTAAGTACGTTACTCAGCTGCCTAATACGCAGGTACCCTCGTTTGTCTTCTTTGCTAATCTTCCACAGTACGTGAAAGAGCCTTATAGAAGATTCCTGGAGAACAAGATGCGTGAAAAGTGGGATCTGAGTGGAACGCCTATCAACATTTATATCAGACAGAAGTGATTTTTGTGTCGAATAGTATTGATATATAAATGTAAAAGCCGGACTATCATAATTCCGGCTTTCTTTTTGCCCATCATTTTTGAAATAATTGATTCTTTTTGTTTCTTATATAACTCTTTTTATTTATATTTGTACAGAGCAAAAAGAAACAAACCATAAATACAGACAGAGGCTACATGGAAACGAAGGCAGAAATACTATTGGTTGACGATCATGCACTGATTCTTGAAGGGATGCAACGCATGCTTGAGTTAGTGCCGGGGGTTAAAGTTGCCGATGCGGTGACTTCGGGAACGAGAGCTGCCGAATTGATTGGGGAGAGAGACTACGACATCTATGTTTTGGATGTAAGCCTCCCCGATATATCAGGATTCGATTTGGTTGATATGATTCGTGAGATTAATGAGAGTGCACGTATTGTTATTAGTACTATGCATGAAGAAATCTGGATTATCAACCGTTTGATTCGTCAGAAAGTGAATGCTGTGATCCTTAAATCATCCGAAGCTATGGAAATAGGAAATGCCGTGAAGAGCGTGCTTGCAGGTGATTCTTATGCATGTCCGCGGTTTAAGTCCATTCGTCAGAGGTTAAGCCTCAGTCCTGTACAAATTCATCCTAAAGATATACCCACAAAGCGTGAGCTTGATGTACTGAAAGCTGTCGCGAGGGGATGTAATACGCATGAAGTTGCGGCTGAATTGAAGATATCAGAAAATACTGTCGAAACATTTCGCAAAAGGCTAATACAAAAGTTTTGTGCAAAGAACGCTATCGATATGGTAGTGAAAGCTATGGCAAAAGGATGGATAGAGATTGGATGATTCTATTTATTTCAATTTGTCACGGTTTTCGGTGATGTTTTGCTGCATTTTTTTTGTTATCTTTGATGTGTAATTGGAATTATTCTCTTTTTAAGTTTTATTGAGAACTTTGGGACAGTCAATATGTCGTGATGATATATGTCGATTCTATTAACTGGTTTTTTTATAACAAAAAGTGGGCTCATGAGTTGCGATGATTCATGAGCCCTTCTATTTCAATCTGTTGAGAAGATCAGCCTTCGAGGTTTTGTATTTCTACATCCTTTACTTTACGCAGCAGGTCGGAAGCGAAAATGAAATTGTTCAGCTGCTCGTTGGTCGAAGTGAAGATGTCGTCTTTCGTACCTTCCCACTCTTTGGTTCCCTGATAAATATAGATAATCTTTTCGCCAATACCCATTACCGAGTTCATGTCGTGAGTATTGATAATGGTGGTCATATTGTACTCCCGGGTAATATCGTGAATCAGGTCGTCTATTACCAAAGAGGTTTTCGGGTCGAGTCCTGAGTTCGGTTCATCGCAGAAGAGATACTGCGGGTTCAGCGCAATGGCCCGTGCGATAGCTACACGTTTCTGCATACCGCCACTGATTTCGCCGGGAAATTTATCTTTAGCTTCTGTCAGGTTGACCCGATCGAGGCAGAACATGGCCCGTTTGGTTTGTTCGCGCAATGTATCGGTACCGAACATGTTGAGCGGGAACATTACGTTATCCAAAACGGACATGGAGTCGAACAAAGCCGCGCTTTGGAAAATCATTCCCATTTCGCGTCGCAAATGTTTCTTTTCTTTTTTACCCATTGCCAGAAAGTTGCGTCCGTCATAGAGTACTTCACCCTTTTCCGGTGTCAGCAATCCGACGATGCACTTCATCAATACCGTCTTACCCGAACCGCTCTGACCGATAATCAGGCTGGTTTTTCCGTTTTCGAAAGAGGCATCTATATTATGCAATACCGTTTTACCTTCGAATGATTTATAGAGTCCTTTTACTTCGATCATCCCATTAAAAGTTTAGTTAATACCAGGTCGGCAAACAAAATCAGTACGCTGCTGGAAACCACCGAATCGGTAGATGCCTTTCCCACTTCTATCGAGCCGCCCTCTACGGTATAGCCGAAAAAAGAGGATACACTGGCAATGATAAAGGCAAAAAACAGTGACTTGATGATGCCGCACCACACAAACCATTCTACAAACATATACTGGAGTCCGTATTCAAGGTCGGTAGCCGTCATAATACCGCCGAACCAGCAGGTGGCGAATGCTCCGATGATACCTGCAAAGATGCTGAAGGTCACCAGAATAGGAATCATGGTAACCATTGCCGTGATTTTGGGTAATATCAGATAGTTGGCGGAATTCACTCCCATGATTTCGAGTGCATCAATCTGCTGTGTCACACGCATTGTACCCAGTTCGGAAGCGATGTTCGATCCCACTTTACCGGCCAGGATCAGACACATGATGGAGGAGGAGAACTCAAGCAAAAGAATCTCACGAGTGACGTATCCCACCGTCCAGCGGGGCATCCATGGGCTTTCGATGTTTAGTTTAATCTGGATGGTAATCACCGCGCCGATGAAGAATGAAATCAACAGCACGATGCCGATAGAGTTTACCCCCAGTTGCTCTATCTCTTTGATATATTGCCGGAAGAACATACGCATGCGCTCGGGACGTGAAAAAGTCCGTCCCATAAGCATCATGTATCTGCCGACGGTTCTTAATGCTTTAATCATAACTCGTATATTTGTTTGCAAATGTACGTTTTTTCGGCTTATTTTTGCTACATTTGCCGCAAAATAACAAAGGATATGGAAGAAAGCAAGATGGTGCTTCGTACCGAAGACTTGGTGAAAAAGTACGGTAAGCGTACGGTAGTGAGCCATGTTTCCATCAATGTGAAGCAGGGTGAGATTGTAGGTTTGCTGGGACCGAATGGTGCCGGTAAGACCACTTCGTTCTACATGACCGTAGGATTGATTACCCCGAATGAAGGCCGTATTTTCCTGGACGATCTTGAAATAACGAAATATCCTGTTTATAAACGTGCCCAGACCGGTATCGGATATCTGGCTCAGGAGGCTTCGGTTTTCCGCCAGATGACGGTGGAGGACAACATTGCTTCCGTGCTTGAGATGACTAATAAACCTCTCGATTATCAGAAAGATAAGCTCGAAAGTTTGATTGCCGAGTTTCGTTTGCAGAAAGTGCGGAAGAATAAAGGTACCCAGTTGTCGGGTGGTGAGCGCCGCCGTACGGAGATCGCGCGTTGTCTGGCTATCGACCCCAAATTCATCATGCTCGATGAACCCTTTGCCGGGGTAGACCCGATTGCCGTAGAAGATATCCAGCAGATTGTATGGAAGTTGAAAGATAAAAACATCGGTATCCTGATTACCGACCATAACGTACAGGAAACATTGAGTATTACCGATCGTGCCTATCTGCTGTTCGAAGGAAAAATTCTGTTTCAGGGTACTCCTGAGGAGTTGGCTGAGAATAAGATTGTGCGTGAGAAATATCTGAGTAACAGTTTCGTTTTGCGCCGCAAAGACTTCCAGTTGAAAGATTAGTCTGCTGTTTCCGTTCTCGTGTGTATCGGGGGAGCCGTTTGAACATAGAATACATAAAAAAAACCTTTTACCGGTTCTTCTGGTAAAAGGTTTCTTTTTAATTCTTTCTCCTATCGTCAATCTCTCGGTCTGGCTTCTTTGAGTACCATAGTACGGCCTTCGTATTCCGCTCCGTTTAATTCTGCGATAGCTTTTGTTGCAGCTGCATCGTCATCCATTTCTACGAAACCAAAACCTTTTGATCTGCCTGTTTCGCGATCGATGATTACTTTACAAGAAGTTACTTTTCCGTAGTCTTCCATAACTTGTTGCAGATCTGCTTCCTTAACACGGTAGTTAAGGTTTCCAACATAAATGTTCATAATGAAAATGATAAAAATAAAATAAATGAAATAAAAAACTCTCCGGAAGATGATTTAATAATAAAAAGATTAAAGAAACAGAGAGTTTACAAAAGCGTCTTGTCGACGGGAGTAAAAACCTTGTAATCGAAATCGAGAAACTAATCGATCATCTTTCCGCAACAAAGAAACACATAAAATCCGGAATTGCAATAACTTTTTCTCTTTTTTTGTGTGCGAAACCTATGAAATTTAACGGATTGGAGAGATCTTAGGATGAAGTTGGAAAACATAAGTTGTAAAGAAGATACTGACTTCCCGGCGTTACGGTGAAGGTGGCGGAAGTTTGATAGCATTTTGTCAAAATGACAATCGTATCCTCTCATATTTGTTTATTTCGGAGGACCATTCGTCTAAGTCAGAAAAAACGTCTTCCAGCCAGTTTAGCCATTATCTTTTTGTTTACCCGATGACCGGTTTCTGGACAGACTGAAAGAGAAACATATCCTCTTGATGCATCATGTACTTTTTTATGTCAAATGCTTGTTCTTCCGATAGTCCGGCCGCGTCGTTTCGCGGAGAGCAACCAGAGTGAAAAAAGAGTTCGGAAGCTTCTTTTTCCGGAACAATATATGCAATTGGGGAAAACATTTAAAGAAATCCGGAAAAGAAGTAAGCGTTTTCCGGAAATGCTAACGTCTTTCGGGGCAAATGTACCCGTCTTTTCCGCAAAAAGAAGCTTGCTTTTCAGTAAAACACAGGTTTTGTTTCCGGAAGAGTCAGGCTTTGGGAGGCAAAAAGCCACCTTCCGGAGCTCTATTTCCTCCGGATGGAGCGGAGAAACGAAAAGCCGAGTCAGCGGAAAGAAGGATTTTTGATCCTTTTGACAGTATAATCTCCGATTGTTGCTATAATTGATATTTGTGGTAGCACTCCGTTAGCAATGAACCGGTTTCCGACCTCCTTATCCACATCCGGTTGTGTTGAACTTCACTGCTTTGCCGGCCTCTGTTCCGGACTTTTCCGTCCGGACCTGTCTTTTTGTTTTCTTCTTTTTTGGTTAATAAAAAGTAAAACGGGTTCTTTTGAAAACGGATTAATGTCTTTTCTGCCGTATGTCCGGCTGCTTTCGTCCGAAATGGCGATTCTCTGCAAATGAAATAATTCTGCAATGTTTTTTGAAATTTGAAAGATTAGCACTAATTTTGCACCCTCGTTTGAGTATAGAATAAAGTATAAATCAAATAAATAATTGTCAGAATGAACGTTTCATTACAAAACATTGACAAAGTAAGCGCATTGCTTACCGTGAAGCTTGAAAAAGCTGACTACCAGCCTCAGGTAGACAAATCGTTGAAGAACATCCGTCAGAAAGCTCAGGTTCCGGGATTCCGTCCGGGCATGGTTCCTATGAGCTTGGTGAAGAAGATGTATGGTAAGTCAGTCATTGCCGACGAGGTGAACAAATTGCTTTCTGAGAAAGTATACGAATACATTAAGGAGAATAACGTAAACATCCTTGGCGAACCGATGCCTAACGAAGAAAAGCAGCCGGATATCGATTTCGATACAATGGAAGAATTTGAATTTGTATTCGATATCGCTTTAGCTCCGGAGTTCAAAGCTGAGGTTAGCAGCCAGGACAAGGTAGACTACTATACAATCGAGGTAACTGACGAAATGGTAGAAAACCAGATTAAAGCTTATACTCAACGTAACGGAAAATACGAACAGGTAGAGGCATACGAAGAAAACGATATGCTGAAAGGTCTGTTGGCCGAACTTGATGAAGAAGGCAACACGAAAGAAGGCGGTATTCAGGTAGAAGGTGCTGTAATGATGCCTTCGTACATGAAGAACGACGAGCAGAAGGCTATCTTCGCAAACGCTAAAGTAAACGACGTACTGGTATTCAATCCGGATGCTGCTTACGAAGGCAATGCTGTTGAAATCGCATCACTGCTGAAGATCGACAAAGAAGCTGCTGCCGAAGTAAAATCCAACTTCAGCTTCCAGGTAGAAGAAGTGACCCGTTTCGTAAACGGTGAACTGAATCAGGAACTCTTCGATCAGGTATTCGGCAAAGACGCAGTGAAGACAGAAGAAGAATTCCGTGCTAAAGTAAAAGAAAGCATCGCAGCCCAGTTCGTTGCCGATAGCGATTATAAATTCCTGATCGATGTCCGCAAGGTATTGGCAGACAAAGTAGGTAAGCTGGAATTCCCGGATGCACTGCTGAAACGCGTTATGTTGATGAACAACAAAGACAAAGGCGAAGAATTCGTAAACGAAAACTACGATAAGAGCATCGAAGAACTGACATGGCACCTGATTAAGGAGCAGTTGGTGAAAGAAAATGATATCAAGGTAGAGCAGGACGACGTGATCAACATGGCGAAAGAAGCTACAAAAGCTCAGTTTGCTCAATACGGTATGCTGACTATACCCGATGATATCCTCGAAAACTACGCAAAAGAGATGCTGAAAAAGAAAGAAAGCATCGACGGTTTGGTGAACCGCGTAGTAGAAACCAAATTGGCCGCTGCACTGAAAGGCAAGGTTACATTGGAGAACAAAACCGTTTCAATGGAAGAATTCAATAAGATGTTTGAATAAGCTCTTCTTTTGAACAGGACATAAAGTCACAGAAACACAGAGTTTTTATAGAATTATAACTCTGTGTTTTTTTGTGTCTCTGTGTTCTTTTTTGTTTCTTTGCAGTTACATTATTAATAATAGAAAGGAACGTAAAACAATGGATGATTTTAGAAAATACGCAACCAAGCATTTAGGTATGAATGCAATGGTGCTGGACGATGTGATTAAATCGCAAGCCGGGTATTTGAATCCCTATATTCTGGAAGAAAGACAACTTAACGTCACTCAGCTCGACGTGTTCTCACGTCTGATGATGGACCGCATTATCTTCCTCGGTACACAGATTGATGACTATACGGCCAATACGCTGCAAGCACAGTTGCTGTATCTTGATTCGGTAGATCCGGGTAAAGATATCTCAATCTATATCAACTCTCCGGGCGGATCGGTTTATGCCGGGCTGGGTATTTATGATACGATGCAGTTCATCTCGAGTGATGTGGCTACAATCTGTACCGGTATGGCAGCTTCTATGGCTTCTGTACTGTTGGTGGCCGGTGCCAAAGGCAAACGTTCGGCGCTGCCTCACTCACGTGTGATGATTCATCAGCCGATGGGTGGCGCGCAGGGACAAGCCTCGGATATTGAAATCACTGCCCGCGAAATACAAAAATTAAAGAAAGAACTTTATACCATTATTGCCGATCATTCGGGTACTTCTTTTGACAAGGTATGGGCCGATTCGGACCGTGATTACTGGATGACCGCCCAGGAAGCAAAAGAATATGGTATGATTGACGAAGTGTTGATTAAGAAATAAACATGGCTGAATCAAAGAATAATAAAAAAAGGTGTAGCTTTTGCGGCCGTTCGGAGAATGAAGTCGGATTCCTGATTACAGGGATGAACGGCTACATTTGCGACAGCTGTGCGACCCAGGCTTATGAGATTACTCAGGAAGCCATGGGAGCCGGCAAACAGAGCGCGGGAGCTACCCGACTCAATTTAAAGGAACTACCCAAACCGGTAGAAATAAAGAATTTCCTCGACCAGTACGTGATTGGTCAGGACGATGCCAAACGTTTTCTTGCCGTATCGGTATATAACCACTACAAACGTCTGTTGCAGAAAGACAGCGGTGATGATGTGGAGATTGAAAAGTCGAACATCATTATGGTGGGCAGCACCGGAACCGGTAAAACCCTTTTGGCGCGTACCATAGCCAAACTGTTGCATGTACCCTTTACGATAGTGGATGCGACTGTGTTGACCGAAGCCGGTTATGTAGGCGAAGATATCGAGAGTATCCTCACCCGTCTGCTTCAGGTGGCCGATTACAATGTGCCCGAGGCAGAACAAGGCATTGTCTTCATCGACGAGATAGACAAGATTGCCCGTAAGGGAGACAACCCCTCCATCACGCGTGATGTCAGCGGTGAAGGCGTACAGCAGGGATTGCTTAAACTGCTCGAAGGCTCTGTGGTCAACGTCCCGCCTCAGGGAGGACGTAAGCATCCCGACCAGAAGATGATTCCCGTAAACACGAAAAACATCCTTTTCATCTGTGGAGGAGCGTTTGACGGCATCGAGAAAAAGATTGCCCAGCGTCTCAACACCCATGTCGTAGGATACAATGCTTCCCGTAAGACGGCTACTATCGACAAAAACAACATGATGCAATACATCGCACCGCAGGATTTGAAGTCATTCGGACTGATTCCGGAGATTATCGGCCGTTTGCCGGTGCTGACCTATCTGAACCCGCTCGACCGGAATGCACTTCGTGCCATTCTGACCGAACCCAAGAATTCCATTATCAAACAATACATCAAGTTGTTCGAAATGGATGGTGTGCAGTTGACCTTCCAGCCCGAAGTCTTCGAATATATCGTCGACAAGGCAGTGGAGTATAAACTGGGTGCCCGCGGATTGCGCTCTATCGTGGAGACAATTATGATGGATGTCATGTTCGAGATTCCTTCTGAAAACCAGAAAGAATATGAAGTGACACTGGATTATGCGAAGCATCAGCTCGAAAAAGCAAATCTTGCGAGATTGCAAACTGCTTAAAATCAAAAGGTAAGGGCAATAATGGAGGTGAGTTCCGTTTTTTCTTGAAAAATATTAGTCTGATTATGCTTGATATTTAAGAAGTTGTTTATAACTTTGTTAGAGCGCTTTCCAAGCAAAGCGAGTGTTTTTAAGTTAAACCATGAACTGAATAAAACAACCTATATTAAGATGGCAGGGAAGATTAATTTGACAGACCAACTGAAAAAGTATTTCGGATTTGATAATTTCAAGGGGAACCAGGAGCCGATCATCCAGAATTTGCTTGATGGTAATGATACCTTTGTGCTGATGCCTACCGGCGGTGGAAAATCTCTGTGCTATCAGTTGCCTTCTTTATTAATGGAAGGTACGGCCATTGTGATTTCTCCGCTGATCGCGCTGATGAAGAATCAGGTAGATGCGATGCGCAACTTCAGTGAAGAAGACGGTGTGGCTCATTTCATTAATTCTTCTTTGAACAAGGGTGCGATTGATCAGGTGAGGTCTGACATTCTTGCCGGAAAAACAAAACTGTTATACGTTGCTCCCGAGTCGTTGACGAAAGAAGAGAATGTGGAGTTTCTGCGTTCAGTAAAGATTTCATTCTATGCTGTCGACGAAGCACATTGTATTTCCGAATGGGGACACGACTTCCGCCCGGAATATCGCAGGATACGTCCGATTATTAATGAAATAGGAAAAGCACCTCTTATTGCGCTGACCGCAACGGCCACGCCGAAGGTGCAGCACGATATTCAGAAGAACTTGGGAATGGTGGATGCACACGTCTTCAAGTCTTCGTTCAACCGTCCGAATCTGTATTACGAGGTACGTCCTAAAACTCAGAATGTAGATAAGGACATCATAAAGTTCATCAAGAACAATCCGGAAAAATCGGGCATCATTTATTGCCTGAGCCGGAAGAAGGTAGAAGAGCTTGCTGAGATACTTCAAGCCAACGGGATCAATGCCCGTGCTTATCATGCAGGTATGGATTCGGCAACGCGAACGCAGAATCAGGACAATTTCCTGATGGAAAAGATCGACGTAATTGTAGCTACTATCGCATTTGGAATGGGAATTGATAAGCCCGATGTGCGATACGTCATCCACTATGATATACCAAAGAGCCTGGAGGGGTATTACCAGGAAACAGGCCGCGCCGGAAGAGACGGTGGAGAAGGCCAGTGCATTACCTTTTATACAAACAAAGACTTGCAGAAACTCGAGAAGTTCATGCAAGGCAAACCTGTGGCAGAACAAGAAATTGGCAAGCAGCTTCTGTTGGAAACTGCTGCGTATGCTGAATCTTCCGTTTGCCGCCGTAAGACATTACTACATTATTTCGGCGAAGAGTACACGGAAGAAAATTGTGGAAATTGTGACAACTGTTTAAACCCTAAAAAACAAGTGGAGGCTCAAGAATTATTGTGTGCTGTGATCGAAACAATCATAGCGGTAAAAGAAAATTTTAAGGCAGATTATATTATTGATGTCCTGCAGGGACGCGAAACGTCTGAAGTTCAGGCACACTTACATGAAGATCTGGAAGTGTTCGGATCAGGAATGGGAGAAGAAGACAAAACCTGGAATGCCGTGATTCGTCAGGCGTTGATAGCCGGTTATCTGAGTAAGGATGTAGAAAACTACGGTTTGCTGAAAGTGACCGATGCAGGAAAGAAATTCCTCAAACATCCCAAGTCATTCAAGATTACCGAGGACAATGACTTTGAAGAAGTGGAAGAAGAAACACCGGCAAGAGGTGGAGGTTCGTGTGCAGTCGATCCGGTTCTTTATTCTATGCTGAAAGATCTCCGGAAAAAGTTATCGAAGAAACTGGAAGTGCCTCCTTACGTGATTTTCCAGGATCCCTCTCTTGAAGCGATGGCTACTATCTATCCTGTGACGCTCGAAGAACTTCAGAATATCCCGGGCGTAGGTGCCGGAAAAGCCAAACGTTACGGCGAAGAATTCTGCAAGCTGATTAAGAGACATTGCGAAGAGAATGAGATTGAACGTCCGGAGGACTTACGGGTACGCACTGTCGCCAACAAGTCGAAGATGAAAGTGGCCATTATTCAAGCCATCGACCGTAAAGTGGCTCTGGATGATATCGCGCTTTCCAAGGGCATTGAGTTCAGCGAATTGCTGGATGAAGTGGAAGCGATCGTTTATTCGGGTACTAAGTTGAATATCGACTACTTCCTGGATGAGATCATGGACGAAGATCACATGCTCGACATCTACGATTACTTCAAAGAGTCGACAACAGATAAGATTGACGACGCTCTTGATGAACTCGGGGACGAATTTACCGAAGAAGAAGTCCGTCTGGTTCGTATCAAGTTTATCTCCGAAATGGCTAATTAAAAAAGCGAAAAAAAACTTGCGTGCACTTATGCAGTCTTGAATAAAAACTGTATATTTGCACGCAATAATTTTTAAACGCATAGCCCTATGTCATTTATTGCCGATAAGATTGTAATGGATGGATTAACTTATGACGACGTATTGTTGATCCCCGCTTATTCTGAAGTTTTACCACGCACTGTCGATCTCTCGACAAAGTTTTCAAAAAACATTGAGTTAAAGATTCCGTTTGTAACTGCCGCCATGGACACAGTTACCGAAGCCAAGATGGCCATTGCCATTGCGCGCGAAGGGGGAATTGGCGTGATCCATAAGAATATGTCCATTAAGGAACAGGCTAAGCAGGTGGCTACTGTGAAGCGTGCTGAAAACGGTATGATTTACGATCCTGTCACTATTAAGCAAGGGTCTACCGTACGTGATGCTCTCGCCCTGATGTCCGAATACAAGATCGGCGGCATTCCGGTAGTGGATGACAATAGATATTTGGTTGGTATTGTAACGAATCGTGACCTTCGTTTCGAACGTAACATGGATAAACGTATCGACGAGGTGATGACAAAAGAAAATCTGGTTACCACTAATCAGTCTACCGATCTGGAAGCAGCTGCGCAAATTCTGCAACACCATAAGATTGAGAAACTGCCGGTAGTCGATAAAGAAGGAAAACTGATCGGGCTGGTTACTTACAAAGATATTACAAAAGCCAAAGATAAACCTATGGCTTGCAAAGATTCGAAAGGCCGTCTGCGTGTAGCTGCCGGTGTAGGTGTGACTGCCGACACTTTCGACCGTATGCAGGCGTTGGTGGATGCCGGTGCGGATGCCATCGTGATCGATACGGCTCACGGACACTCAAAGGGAGTGATCGACACCTTGCGCGAAGCGAAAAAACGTTATCCCAATATTGATATTGTGGTTGGTAACATTGCTACGGGCGATGCAGCCAAGGCCTTGGTGGAAGCCGGGGCTGACGGTGTAAAAGTAGGTATCGGCCCGGGTTCCATTTGTACGACACGTGTGGTTGCCGGTGTAGGCGTACCGCAACTTTCGGCTGTTTATGATGTAGCCAAAGCCTTGAAAGGTACAGGTATCCCTTTGATTGCCGATGGCGGACTCCGCTATTCGGGTGATGTGGTGAAAGCTCTGGCTGCCGGAGGATACTGTGTGATGATCGGTTCATTGGTTGCCGGTACAGAAGAAAGTCCGGGCGAGACGATTATCTTCAATGGACGTAAGTTTAAGTCATACCGTGGTATGGGTTCTCTCGAAGCGATGGAAAATGGTTCGAAAGACCGCTATTTCCAAAGTGGCGAGATGGATGTGAAGAAGTTGGTTCCGGAAGGCATTGCTGCCCGTGTGCCTTATAAAGGAACTTTATATGAAGTGATTTATCAGCTGACCGGTGGTTTGCGTGCCGGTATGGGATATTGCGGTGCTCCTGATATCGAGAAACTGCATGATGCCAAGTTTACTCGCATCACCAATGCCGGAGTAATGGAAAGCCATCCGCACGATGTGACGATTACAAGCGAATCGCCTAATTACAGTCGTCCGGAATAACAGCCTGTTTATCGGGCGTTTGGCCGTTGCCGTCTGGTTGCTGTTCCACCACAGATTACACGGATTAACACAGAACTTTTTAATCTTCAATATCAATGAGATAAATTATCAATCTGTGTTAATCCGTGTCCTTTGTAGTGAACTCGATTTATTTTATTCCGATATGAATATCTCAACGTAGAATGGTATGAAGAAGATGCTGGTTGGTGCACTGACCTGTTTGTTTGGGTTTATTGCCGGCTATGCCCGGCAAGATCCTGTGTTGATGCGGATCAATGGACAAGACATTTCCCGCTCGGAGTTTGAGTCTTTCTATCATCGGAATAAGCCTTCGGGAGTATCCGGGAAAGAAGCCTTGAAGGTTTGTGTTGATCTCTTTGTCGATAAGAAGTTGAAACTGCATGCGGCACAGAGAGCCGGGTTGGATACTCTCTCTGCCTTTCGTGCGGAGATGGACAACTACCATCGTTCATTATCTAAATCCTATCTTACAGATTCGTCTGCAGAGGAAGCCTGTGCCAGAAAGCTTTACGATCAGATGAAGAGCCGCTCCATAGCCGGCGAGGTCCGGGTTATGCATATTTTCCGTTATCTTCCCCAGACGGCCCTGCCCCATCATTTGCGGGAGGCGCAGGCTTTAATGGACTCTCTTTACAATGTATTGAAGACAAATCCCGATACCGATTTCAAGACTCTGGTAGACCAATATTCTGATGATAAGGCAGAATCCTGGATCAGTTGGTTGCAGACACCACAGGAATTTGAGGAGGTCGCTTTCTCTTTGAAGGATGGCGAATATTCCCAGCCGTTTTTTACTCCTAAAGGACTTCATATCGTTAAAGTGACGGGCAGACGCGAACTCCCTCCATTTGAACAGATACGGGACAGACTAATCCGTAAACTGTCCCATCGTCCGGGTGCGGATAAAGGAACCGAAATTCGGGTAAACAAACTGAAGGAGAGCTATCGGTATACTCCGGACAAAGCGGCGATGGAAGAGTTGCTTTCTCAAGGCAAGACCTCCCGTACTCTTTTTACGCTGGACGGTAAAAACTTTACAGGGAATGACTTTGAACGGTTTGCCGCTGCCCATCCCATGGGGACAAAGAGGCAGTTGGATGCTTTTGTGGTAAAATCAATTCTCGATTATGAGAACAGTCGCCTTGAGCAGAAACATCCTGAGTTCCGCAGGACACTGCAAGAACATCGTGATCATTTGCTGTTGGCCGCTATTACCCGCCGGGAAACCCATCAGGTCAGCCTGGCAGATTCTGTTGCACTGAAGAACTTCTTCAAGGAGCACCGGACCGATTACAACTGGGATTCACCCCGCTACAGAGGTGCGGTGTTGCACGGAACCCATAAGAAAACGCTGAAGAGCGCCCGTAAATTTCTGAAAAAACTTCCGGAAGAAGAGTGGAAAGATGCCATTCGCCTGACATTTAATACCTCTGCTTCACCGGCTGTCATCCGTATAGAACAAGGGACCTTTGCCGAAGGTGACAATGTTTTTGTCGATAAGTTAGTGTTTAAAAAAGGAGACTTCGAACCATTAAAGTCCTATCCTTTTACCGTTGTTTTGGGTGAGAAAAAGAAAGGTCCGGAGTCCTACAAAGAGATTGTTTCCCGTTTGATCGAAGATTATCAGAATCATCTGGATGCACTTTGGGCAGAGCGTCTCAGGGCTTCTGCTAAGGTTGAAATTAACCAAGAGGTTTTAAAAACGGTTAATAATCACTGAAGCAACGAATTATTGTATTATCTTCGTACCTTAAATTAAGTATAATTCAGTTGACAATGCGAAAAACGGGCCTTCTGCTAATCTCTCTCCTTTTCTGTGTGTCGTGTACTGACAAGCATGATCACAAAGGACAGACTCCTTTGGTAGAGGTCGATGGAAACTTTTTGTACAAAGAGGACCTTCAGGCCGTGTTCCCCGCCGGTTTGTCGAAAGATGACAGTCTTCTTTTCGCCGAGCACTACATTCGTAGCTGGGTTGAAGATGTTTTGTTGTTTAACCAGGCGCAAAGCAATATTCCCGACAACGGCGAAATCGATAAGTTGGTCGCAAATTACCGGAAAGCATTGATCATGCATACTTATCAACAAGAACTAATCAGCCAGAAATTGTCGGGCGAGATCCCCGAACAGGAAATAGCAGACTATTACGAAAAGAACAAAGAACTGTTTAAACTGGACCGTCCGTTGATGAAAGGTCTGTTTATCAAGGTTCCCCTTACTGCTCCCCAATTGGGAAATGTCCGTAAGTGGTATAAGACGGAAACTCAGGATGCCGTTGAGCATTTGGAGAAGTATAGTTTGCAGAATGCTGTGAAGTATGAGTATTTTTATGATAAATGGGTGCGGGTAGCCGATGTACTTGATATGATCCCGTTGAAAGCGGAATCCCCGGAAGCCTATATGGATAAGAACCGTCATATCGAACTGAAAGATACGGCATTCTACTATTTTCTGAATATCAGCGATTTTCGTGTGGCAGGCGAACAGGAACCTTACGAGTTTGCCCAACCGAAAGTTAAAGATATGCTTGTCAATATCAAGCGGGTTGATTTTATGAAACAAGTAAAGGACGACTTGTACGAACGTGCAGTAAAAAGAAAGAAGATTATAAATTATTAAATACACAGAATGAAGAAGTTTGTGAACTTTAAATTTGTTGTTATGTTTGCCCTGGCACTGGTTGCTAACGTGGCATCCTATGCGCAGGACAATGTGATTGACGAAGTGGTTTGGGTCGTTGGTGACGAAGCCATCCTGAAGTCCGATGTGGAAGAAGCACGACTGGCCGCTTTGTATGAGGGGCGTAAGTTTGATGGTGATCCTTATTGTGTGATTCCCGAAGAGTTGGCGGTACAGAAACTTTATATGCACCAGGCTGTGCTCGATAGTATCGAAGTTCCTGAATCGGAAGTGATACAGCGTGTCGATTATCAGATCAATAACTATATTCAGGCTTTGGGTAGCAGAGAAAGGATGGAAGCTGAGTTTAACAAGACTTCTACGCAGATCCGCGAAGCCATGCGCGAGAATGCCCGTGACGGATTGATTGTACAGAGAATGCNATGCCCGTGACGGATTGATTGTACAGAGAATGCAGCAGAAGCTGGTAGGTGATATCAAAGTGACTCCGGCCGAAGTGCGCCGCTACTTTAAGGATCTTCCTCAGGACAGTATCCCTTATGTCCCTACTCAGGTAGAGGTGCAGATCATCACACAGCAACCTAAAGTGCCCATCTCTGAAATAGAGGATGTGAAAAGACGCTTGCGTGAATATACCGACCGTATCAATAAGGGCGAAAGTGATTTTTCTACGCTTGCCCTGTTGTATTCCGAGGACCGCGGTTCTGCCATCAAAGGTGGTGAAACCGGTTTTATGGGTAAAGGCCAGATGGTGCCCGAATACGCTAATGTCGCTTTCAACTTGCAGGACACCAAGAAGATATCTAAGATCGTAGAGTCCGAGTATGGTTTCCATATCATCCAGTTGATCGAGAAACGTGGCGACCGTATCAATACCCGTCATATCCTGTTGAAGCCCAAAGTATCGGATAAGGAGTTGAATGAAGCCAATGCACGTCTTGACTCCATAGCCAACGATATTCGTAGCGATAAGTTCACATTCGATCAGGCAGCCGCTGCTTTGTCTCAGGATAAAGACACACGCAACAATCACGGTCTGATGCAGAATCCGATGAATCAGACTGCTAAATTCGAGATGCAGGATTTGCCGCAGGAGATAGCTAAAGTGGTAGATAAGATGAATATCGGTGAGATCTCCAAAGCCTTCACTATGGTCAACCCCAAAGATGGTAAGGAAGTTTGTGCTATTGTTAAGCTGAAGGCACGCATCAATGGACACAAGGCCACTATCACCGATGACTACCAGAACCTGAAAGAAATTGTGCTCGACAAACGTCGTGAAGAGGCGTTGCAAAAATGGATTGTTGAAAAACAAAAACATACGTATGTGCGTATTAATCCGGCATGGCAGCGTTGTGACTTTAAATATCCGGGCTGGATTAAAAAAGACTGATCCTGATTTGATATGTTTAGATTAAACAAAGAACATAAATTCCACGGCAGGCATAGATTTCTCTTAGCGGGTATTCTATGCCTGCTTGCCGTATGTTTTCTGGTGGCCCAGGACAAGAAACCGCAGCATGACAAGAAGCCACAACAGGAGAAGAAGGCTGAACCGGAAAAGCCAACGGGAAATAAAAAGACCCGTGTCGATTTGCTCCATGCCGATCGGGGGCAAGCCGATAAACTGGCGCGTCCTGATGTTCAGGTGCTGATTGGTTCGGTTAAGTTGCGTCACGACAGCATGTATATGTATTGTGACAGTGCTCTGATTTACGAAAAAACGAATTCATTCGAAGCATTCAGCAATGTGCGTATGGAGCAGGGAGATACTCTTTTCATCTATGGTGACTATTTGTTTTATGACGGCATGACTCAGATAGCGCAACTGCGCGAGAATGTGAAAATGATCAACCGGAATACTACCCTGTTGACAGACAGCCTGAATTATGACCGTCTGTACAATTTGGGTTACTATTTTGATGGGGGTACATTGATGGATGAAGAAAATGTGTTGACTTCCGACTGGGGTGAGTACAGTCCTGCCACTAAACTTTCTGTTTTCAACCATGATGTCAAGCTCGTGAATCCCCGTTTCGTGCTTACTTCCGACACCTTGAAGTATAGTACGAATACTAAGATTGCCACCATTCTGGGACCCTCCAATATTGTCAGCGATCAGAACCATATCTATTCCGAGCGGGGCATTTACAATACCGTTTCCGGACAAGCCGAACTGCTCGACCGTTCGGTTTTGACCAATGAAGGTAAGAAGTTGACCGGTGACAGCCTTTTCTATGACCGTAAAGCGGGTTATGGTGAGGCGTTCGATAATGTCCAGATGAACGACACTGTCAATAAGAACATGCTTACCGGTGATTATTGTTATTATGACGAGTTGAAGCAGAATGCTCTTGCCACCAAGCGAGCTGTTGCCGTGGATTATTCACGGGGTGACAGCCTCTTTATGCATGCCGATACGTTACTGATGAATAGCTATAATCTCGACACCGACTCCCTTTTCCGTGAGATGCGCGCTTTTCATAAGGTACGTATGTACAGCACTGATCTGCAAGGCGTTTGCGATTCTTTGGTCTTTAATACGAAAGACTCTTGCCTCACCATGTATCGCGATCCTATTATTTGGAACGAAGGGCAACAACTGCTGGGAGAAGAGGTTAAGGTATATATGAACGACAGTACGATTGATTGGGCTCATATCATCAATCAGGCGCTCACGGTGGAACAGAAAGACTCCATTCATTTTAATCAGATCTCAGGAAAAGAGATCAAGGCATACTTTGCCGAGGGTGAGGCACGCAAAATAGATGTGATAGGGAATGTCCTTGTAGTATATTATCCTCAGGAGCAAGATAGCACTATGATTGGTATGAACACCTCCGAAACCAGTCTGTTGAATATGTATCTCAAAGACCGGAAAATGCAGAAAATGGTCATGAGTCCCAAATCGAATGGAACACTTTATCCAATGGATCAGATTCCACCCGACAAAATGAAATTGCCCACTTTCAGTTGGTTTGATTATGTCCGTCCCTTGAATAAGGAAGACATTTTCAACTGGAGAGGGAAAAAGGCAGGTGAGGCTTTACGTAAAACTGAGCGCAAGGTCATCAGTGGTCCTAAACGTGAAATAATTAATATGAAATAGCTATGGGAATGTTCAATGTACGAAAGCCGCGTGGATTCAATCATCAATATATCTATGTGGACGAGCGGAAAGAAAAATTGACGAAAATGGAAGAAGATGCCAAGCGTGATTTGGGAATGTTACCCGAAAAAGAATTTTCTCCGGAAGATATTCGCGGAAAGTTCATCGAAGGCACCACACATCTGAAGCGTCGTAAGGAGAGTGGGCGTAAGCCTGCTCATTTGGGGGTCATTCTGGCTATCATTGCCCTGCTTATTTTTCTATGGCATTATTTGCAGACCGGTAGCTGGTCTTTTTAAGTCCTATAAATTAATCAGTCAAAGCTAAATCTATTATGAGCGATATCATTCATTTATTACCCGATTCGGTTGCCAACCAGATAGCTGCCGGAGAGGTGATACAACGTCCGGCATCTGTCATCAAAGAGTTAGTCGAGAACGCCATCGATGCTGAGGCACAAAATATTCATGTATTGGTTACCGATGCAGGCAAGACCTGTATACAGGTGATTGATGACGGTAAGGGAATGTCCGAAACCGATGCACGCCTCTCTTTCGAGCGGCATGCCACCTCAAAGATCCGCGAGGCATCCGATCTGTTTGCCCTTCGCACGATGGGCTTTCGTGGTGAAGCGCTGGCTTCCATTGCCGCCGTTGCTCAGGTAGAGCTGAAGACTCGTCCCGAATCCGAAGAGTTAGGGACCAGGATTATCATTGCGGGCTCCAAAGTGGAGAGTCAGGAAGCAGTGTCTTGTCCCAAAGGAAGCAACTTTTCCATTAAGAACCTTTTTTTCAATATTCCTGCCCGGCGTAAGTTCCTGAAGGCCAACTCTACCGAGTTGAGTAATATTCTGGCCGAATTTGAACGTATTGCCCTGGTACATCCTGAGGTTGCTTTCTCACTGTATAGCAATGACTCCGAACTGTTCAATCTTCCCGCCTGCCATTTGCGGCAACGTATTCTTTCTATTTTTGGCAAGAAGCTCAATCAGCAATTGCTCAGTGTGGAAGTGAACACTACGATGGTGAAGGTTTCAGGCTATGTGGCCAAGCCCGAAACAGCCCGTAAGAAAGGTGCCCATCAGTATTTCTTTGTGAATGGCCGTTACATGCGTCATCCTTACTTCCATAAAGCGGTGATGGATGCTTACGAACAGTTGATTCCCGCAGGCGAACAGATTTCTTATTTCATCTATTTTGAAGTCGATCCTGCCAACATCGATGTCAATATCCATCCTACCAAAACAGAGATCAAATTTGAGAACGAACAGGCTATCTGGCAGATTCTTTCTGCCTCGGTAAAAGAGTCATTGGGCAAGTTCAATGCCGTCCCTTCTATCGATTTCGATACGGAAGACATGCCCGATATCCCTGCTTTTGAACAGAACTTGCCTCCTGAGCCTCCTAAGGTGCATTTCAATTCCGATTTCAATCCATTCAAACCTTCGGTGCCCTCTTCCGGCGGTGGCAATTACTCCCGTCCGAAAGTGGACTGGGAAGATTTGTACGGTGGTCTTGAGAAAGCCAGTAAGATGAATCAGCCTTTCGCCGAACCCGATCCCGAACCGGAAGAATTTGCGGTAATTGAAGAGGAAAGTATTGTTACAGCCGCTCCTGCAACTCTTTATGCCGGTGAGTCGGCCATAATGGAGAAGGGGACCCAGCACTTGCAGTTCAAGGGACGTTTCATTCTTACTTCTGTAAAGTCCGGATTGATGCTGATCGATCAGCACCGGGCCCATGTTCGGGTGCTCTTTGACCGGTATCGTGCCCAGATTCAGCAGAAACAAGGTTTCTCACAAGGCGTTCTCTTCCCCGAAATCCTGCAACTTCCGGCTTCTGAGGCAGCCGTATTGCAAGACATTATGGACGATTTATCTGCGGTAGGTTTCGATCTCAGCGATCTTGGTGGAGGCAGTTATGCCATTAACGGAGTACCTTCAGGCATCGACGGACTGAATCCGGTCGATTTGGTGCGCAGCATGTTGCATACCGCTATGGAGAAAGGCAACGATGTTAAAGAAGAAATTCAGGATATCCTTGCGTTGACCCTTGCCCGCGCGGCTGCCATTGTCTATGGGCAGGTGCTGAGTAATGAAGAGATGGTCAGTTTGGTCGATAATCTGTTTGCCTGTCCTTCGCCCAACTATACGCCGGATGGTCGTGTGGTATTGACTACCATAAAAGAAGAAGAGATCGATAAACTTTTCCGGTGATCATCATTCTTCTGTACTTATCAGAGTAAGTATTATGTCAGTTCCACTCTATCTCACACGATCGACAGATTTATATCTGTTTATCGCATCTCCTTTCTAATAGGTTAATAACCAGTAGAATACTCTATTAGTATCCTCCCTGTACGAAGTTAACTTTAACATTGTGTTAAAGTTAACTTCGTACAGGGAGGATATTAACTTCGTACATCCGGGAAGTTAAGAACCTGTTCGCACCCTATTCATCACCTGAAAATCTTGTTAATAGTGTTAATAAACATGTTCCTAAAAGAATAACACTCTACGAATAGTTCGTATATTTCAGCATGCTTTTTAGAACAGTATGTTTTTGTTTTAAACTAAAATCTATTTTATATGAAGGCAAGATATTTTTTTTATCCGTTTCTCTTTCTTTTTTCGGTTGCAATGTTTGCTTCCTGCTCTTTATCTGTACCCAAAGAGAGGGATATAATAGAAGATTCCGCCTTTCGTTCTGTTGATTTGCGTATAATAGAGAAGACAAAAGGGACAGTGATGTCTTTGGGTGATTTAATGGAATCATACGAAATCATTAGATTGGACAATAGGGATGAGGCGCTTATTAAAACCTATCCATATGGTGTATATGTGACGGATAATTATATCTTGTTGCGACCTGCTGACGTTGTATCTCCTGTTAAGCTATTTACGCGCAAGGGACGATATGTGGCTGATATTGGCGGAGTAGGTCAAGGTCCGGGAGAGTATTTATATTTATTTTCATGGTTGGTGGATGAGAAAGAAAACCGTATTTATTTGGGTCCGGGAAGAACCGACAAGGTGCTTGTCTATGATTTAAAGGGGAATTATCTGCCGGATGAGGTTATTCGTTTCGGGGAAATAGTACATAAGTCTCAGATATGGGTGGACTATGATAAAAAAAACGTAGTTGTGGTTACTTTACCCTTTTCTGCTAATGTGAACTCGAACTTTGCAATTAGTAAGAATGTGTGCTGGGTGCAAAATAGGGAGGGTGATATCGTGCATCGGATTCCTGTAAATCATTACGGTTTA